>JBDTFI010000024.1:0-9165 GCA_039938035.1 Acetobacteraceae bacterium
GACAGTATCCGGAGTTCTGGGGGAAGGTGCATTTCTGGCTCACGTTCATCGGCGTGAACATAACCTTCTTTCCGCAGCACTTCCTCGGCGCGGATGGAATGCCACGGCGCTATCCAGATTATCCGCAGGCATTCTGGGGCTGGAACTTCGTCTCCTCGCTGGGTGCCTATATCAGCGGGATCGCGTTTCTGGTGTTCTTCTACGTGCTGTACCGAACCTTCACCTCCAAGGTGCATGTCGCCGCGAACTACTGGGGCGAAGGGGCGACGACGCTCGAATGGTCGCTGCCGTCGCCGCCGCCGTTCCACACCTACGAGACCCTGCCTCGAATCCCATGAGCAGGGCGGCAGGCATCGATCTCGCCGACGAGGCGGAGCGTTCCTCTCTCTCCGCCTCGTCGAGCGGGGAACAGGAGACGGAGCTGCGCGATTGGATCGCGTTGCTGAAGCCGCGGGTCATGTCGCTGGTGGTGTTCACCGGGATGATCGGGTTGGTGATCGCACCCGGCCACCTCAACCCCGTTCTGGGTTTCACCGCGGTGTTGTGCATCGCCGTTGCCGCCGGCGCATGCGGCGCCATCAATATGTGGTACGACCGCGACATCGACGCGGTGATGCGCCGGACCAGGAACCGCCCCATCCCGGCCGGGCGAATCCCGGCGCCCGCGGCGCTGGGGTACGGGATCGTACTGGCGGCGGGCTCCGTCCTGATCATGGGCATCGCCACCAACCTGACCGCGGCGGCCGTGCTGGCGCTGTCGATCTTTTTCTATGTGGTGATCTACACGATGTGGCTTAAGCGCCGGACGCCGCAGAATATCGTCATCGGCGGCGCCGCCGGCGCATTCCCGGCGGTCGTCGGATGGGCGGCGGTAACGGGATCGATCAGCCTGGTTCCGCTGATCCTGTTCGCGATCGTCTTCTTCTGGACGCCACCGCATTTCTGGGCACTCGCGCTGTGGGCGAACGACGATTATCGGCGCGCCGGCGTGCCGATGTTGCCGGTGACGGCGGGGGCTCGCGAGACGCGGCGGCAGATCCTCCTCTACACGGTGGTCCTGGTGCCGGTTTCGTTGATCCCTTGGGCGATCGGATTTTCCGGCCGAATCTACGCGGTGACGGCGCTTCTGCTCGGGATCGGCTTTCTGGTTCATGCATGGCTTATAGTGCGTGATCGACAGGATATGACGGGGGTCAGCCTGACGAACGATGCGCCCGCGAAGGCGGCGTTCAAGTTCTCGATCGTGTATCTGTTCGTGCTGTTCGCCGCTCTGCCGATCGACCGCCTCATTGGCTAGGCCGATCGTGTCTTCCGACGATGCGGAGCGAGAGCGGCGGCGGCGCACACGCAACATCGCGATGCTGATCGTCCTGCTCGGCCTGGCGGCGCTGTTCTTCGCGATCACCCTGGTGAAGCTGACCAAGATTTAGCGCGGTCTGACGTCACCCGGAGCGAAGCTTTGTCAGCACCCCTTCCAGCTGATCGGCGCTGGCGTAGCCGATGCGGACCACGCCGCGCTCGACCGAACCGGCGATCTCGATCCGTAGGCCGAGCAGGCTCGATACCTCGCCTTCCAGAGCCAGCAGGTCCGGATCGCGCGGACGCGGCGTGCGATCCGGACGCTGCTCGGCTGCGAGCGCCTCCGTCGCGCGGACGGACAGCCCGTTGGTAATGACGGTGGCAAGGGCGTGGTCCGGCGTTGGGTGCGCCAGCAGGGCGCGGGCGTGGCCGGCGGTCACCGTCCCCGCGTGCAGCGCCGCCTTGATCGAGGCGGGAAGGTTCAGCAAGCGGAGCGTGTTGCTGACATGGGCGCGCGACTTGCCGACAGCGTGTGCCAGCCGCTCCTGGGTGAGCCCGAACTCCTCGATCAGGCGGTTGTAACCCTCGGCCTCCTCCAACGCATTGAGGTCCTGGCGCTGGAGGTTTTCCACAAGGGCCGCGGCAAGCGCGTCGGGGTCGGTGAAATCGCGGACCAGGGTCGGGGCTTCGTGCAGGCCGGCCAGGGCGGCGGCGCGCCAACGGCGTTCCCCAGCGATGATCTGGAACCGCCCGGGACTCCCTGGATGGGGCCGCGCCAACAGGGGCTGCAGGATGCCACGTGCGCGTACAGAATCCGCGAGCTCCGCAAGTGCCGCCTCGTCCATCGTGCCACGGGGCTGGAAGGGGCCAGGCTCCAGGAGGTCGAGCGGCACTGCCCGCACCGACTCGCCGCCGCGCGTGGCACCCGACGTCTCGCCGAGAAGAGCCGCGAGGCCGCGGCCGAGCCGTGGGCTTGGCTCACGTGCCGTCATGTGTTGATGCCCGCTTCGGCCCCAAGTGGTGCGTGGACTGCCCCGTCCCGTCGCAGAAGCTCGGCCGCGAGACGAATATAGGCCTGCGCGCCCGGTGAGCGGAAATCGTAGAGGAGGACGGGTTTGCCGTGACTGGGCGCCTCGGTGACCCGGATATTGCGGGGGATGACCGTCGCGTAGACGGCGTCGCCGAAATAGCCGCGTGCGTCCTGCTCGATCAGCCCGGATAAGGTATTTCGGCGGTCGAACATGGTCAGCACGATCCCTTGCAGCTGCAATGTCGGATTGAGCGAACGTTTGATCCCCTCGATCGTGCGGACCAACCCGCTGATCCCCTCCAGCGCATAGTATTCGCACTGGAGGGGAACCAGCACGGCGTCAGCGGCGACCAGGGCGTTGATCGTGAGCAGACCGAGGCTGGGCGGACAGTCAATCAGCACGAAATCGAAGTGGGGTGCGCCGGTTCGCAGCGGGAGAAGGGCGTCCCGCAGCCGGTACTCGCGCCGGGCGAAGCCGACCAGCTCCACCTCGGCGCCGGCAAGGTCCGGTTCGGCGGCCATGATCGCGAGATTGGGAATACCCGACGGCGCGGCGGCGTCCCCCGGGGGGGTGTGCAGCACAAGGACGCAATAGGTGCCCAGCGTGCGGTTCTCCCGAGCCACGCCGAGGCCCGTCGAGGCGTTGCCCTGCGGATCGAGGTCGATCAGCAGGACCGATTCTCCGGCGGCGGCCAGCGCGGTGGCGAGGTTGACCGCCGTCGTGGTCTTGCCGACGCCGCCCTTCTGGTTCGCCACCGCGAGGATGCGCGTGGAACGATGCGGGCCGGGCCGGTCAGGCGCAAAGTGGGACAGGGCGTAGCTCGCTGATCTTGAAGACCACAGCGCCGGATTCCGTGCCGGGGATGCGCTCCACGTTCATGTGCCACTCGCGCCGCGCCGCCGTCAATTCGGCCTCGCCTCCGGCGCCCTTCGGGAAGAGGGCGACGCCGCCGCGCGCGAGTTTCGGGGCGGCCAGACGCAGGAGCACCGGGAGCGGGGCCAGCGCCCTCGCTGTCACGAGTGGGGCGGGGGGTAAATCGGTCGCCTCGATCCGCATCGGATGGACCGTGACCGGCGCCCCGGTAATCCGGCGCGCCTCGTTCAGGAAGGCGGCTTTTCGCTGGTCGCATTCGACCAAATCGAATGGAATGCCGCTCGCCAGGGCGAGGACCAAACCGGGAAAGCCGGCGCCGGATCCGAGATCGATGCCGCGATCCGCCGAGTCCGGGATCAAGGGGACAAGTCGGAGCGAGTCGTTGATGTGCCGCTCCCACAGGAACGCCTCATCTCGCCGCGCGATCAGGTTGATCGTGCGGTTCCAGCGGCGCAACAATACTGCAAACTGCTCGAGCGCTTCACGTGAAACGGGCTCTGAGGTCGGACTACGCTTCACGTGAAGCACGTCTGTCCGTCTCCCCTGCTCCAGGATAAGCCATGCGACCTGCCCTTCATGCCATGACTTTTGGTTTGCTTGCCTGCCATCTCGTCACCCCGGCCAATGCCGATCCCAATGCATTGTGGCATATCGTCCATGACCGCTGTGTCCCGCACCAGGAACAGTTCCGTGCCCCGTTCCCCTGTCTTGAGACCGATGAGCGCGACGGGATCGCGCTCCTAAAGGATATCGTAGGAGACACGCAAACGCTCCTGATTCCCACGGCCCGCGTCACCGGGCTCGAGGACCCTGCCGTATTGGACCCGGCAGCGCCAAATTACTTCCAACTGGCGTGGCAGCGTATCGGCACGACCCGCGCCCTCGCCGACGCCGCTCTCCCACGCGACGCCCTCTCACTGGCTATGAACTCCGTTTACGGACGCACACAGAACCAACTCCATATCCATATCGACTGCATTCGCCCCGACGTCCGGACGCTTCTCGCCGAGGATATCGGCGCCGTGACCGACGCCTGGACGGAATTCCCGGTCCCTCTCCACGGCCATTCCTATCGCGCGCGACGCGTCTGGACGCTGGACCGGCCGGGCGCCAATCCGTTCCAACTTGTCGCGGCGGACCTTCCCGGTGCCCGCGCCGACATGGCGGCAATGACGATCGTCGTCGTGGGAGCCACGTTCAGCGGAGAACCCGGATTCATCCTGCTGGCTGGGCAAGCCGATCTCGCCACCGGCAATCCCGGCAGCGGCGAGGAACTCCAGGATCACGGCTGCGCCCTGGCCCACCCGCACTGAATACGGACCTATCGCTTAGGACCCCTCACGCCTGACCAGCGGTTCGACGAACCGAGGCTCCGTGTCGGTGTCCCAGGGAAACAATATCCAGGTGTCCTGCGACACCTCGGTGATGAAGCTGTCCACCATGTCGCGTCCCGCGGGCTTGGCGTAGATGCATGCGAAGTGGGCGCGCGGCAGCAATCCGCGCACTACGCGTGCCGTCGCGCCGGTGTCGACAAGATCGTCGATGATGAGAAACCCGGCCCCGTCACCCGCCGCCGTCGCCGGCTTGGTCACGCGCGGGGGGGAGCGCGGTATCTCGGATTCGCCCGCGTAGCTGACGATCGAGACGCTCTCGACCAGCCGCACCTCCAACTCGCGAGCGACGATCGCGGCGGGGATCAGGCCGCCGCGCGTCACCGCGACGATGCCACGGAAGGGGCCCTTGCTCATCAGCCGCCACGCCAGGGCGCGGGCATCGCGGTGCAACTGATCCCACGTCACGGTGTAATAATGCGTCGGCATCAGAACAGTCGGCCGCCGTCCGGCACCTTGAAGCCGGGCCTGATCAGCACGACAGCCCCGTCCTCGTCGGGGAAGCCGAGCGTCAGCACCTCGCTCACGAAGGGGCCGATCTGCCGCGGCGGGAAATTCACCACCGCCGCGATCTGCAAACCGATGAGCTGGTCGCATTTGTAGTGCACCGTGATCCGTGCCGAGGATCGACGGACGCCGATCTCCGCACCGAAGTCGATCGTAAGCTTGACGGCCGGCTTGCGCGCCTCCGGAAACGGCTGCGCGTCGATCACGGTGCCCACGCGGATGTCCACGCGCTCGAAGTCGTCGATCCCGATCGTCATCGCGAATCTCCTGCGGCCGCGAGAGAATGGACTCCCTCGAGGCGGGTTGCCAACAGGCCCGCTCGAAGCCAGTGTCCGGACTTCTTCTGGAGGCTTTCGCTCGCATGCGGGATTTTCAACTGCCCGGCCGCTCCCCGGTCTACGCGACCAGCGGCATGGCGGCGACCTCCATGCCCGCCGCGACGCTTACCGCCCTCGACATGCTGCGCGCCGGTGGCAACGCGCTCGACGCTGCGGTCGCCGCCTGCGCCGTGCTGTGCGTGATCGAGCCGCAATCGACCGGCATCGGCGGGGATTGCTTCTGCCTGTATGCGCCGGCCGGCACCGGCCAGGTGATCGCCTTGAACGGCTCGGGCAAGGCCCCGGCGGCGGCCACGATCGACTGGTACGAGTCGAACGGCATCGCCGCGATCGACCCGATCTCGGCGCACGCCGTCACGATCCCCGGCGCTATCGGTGCGTGGGAGCGCCTGCTCGCGACACACGGGCGCAAAGGCCTGGACGAATTGCTGCGGCCGGCGATCCGCTACGCCGAAGACGGCTGGCCGGTGCATCCGCGCGTCGCCTCCGACTGGGCCCGCGAACAAGGGCGGCTGCGCCGTAACGGCGCGCGCGCCTTCCTCCCGAACGACGCGCCACCGGGCGCGGGCGACCTGTTCCGCAACGTCGCCCTCGCCGAGACGCTACGCGCCATCGCCCGCGACGGTGCCCGCACCTTCTACGAAGGACCGATCGCCGCCGACATGACGGCGACCCTGCGCGCTCATGGCGGGCTGCACACTGAGGCGGATTTCGCCGCCGGCCTGCACAGCGCCGCCTTCGTCGATCCGATCCACGCGACCTGGCGCGGCCACGAGGTCTTCCAGTGCCCGCCCAACGGCACCGGTCTTGCCGCGCTGATGATTCTCGACATCCTGGGCGGCCTCGATTCCGCGTCCGACGGGCCGATGGGCGCGCTACGCTATCATCGCCACATCGAAGCGGCGCGGCTGGCCTATCGGGACCGCAACGCCTTCGTCGCCGATCCGGAGCAGGCGGCGGTGCCAATCGAGCGTCTGCTCGACCCGATCTATCTCGGACAGTTGCGCGACCTGATCGACGATTCGCGCGCGATGCGGTTCATGCCACGAGCCGGCGAGGCGGCCCTGCCGGCACATCGGGACACCGTCTATCTCTGCGTCGTCGATCGCGACGGGAATGCGTGCAGCTTCATCAACTCCCTCTTTCAGCCATTCGGCTCGGGAATCCTCGCCGAGCGATCCGGCGTGATGCTGCAAAACCGCGGCTTCGGCTTCGTGTTGGAGCGCGGGCATCCGAACTGCATCGCGCCCGGCAAACGCCCGATGCATACCATCATCCCCGGCATGGTAATGAAGGGCGGCCAGGCGATCATGCCATACGGCGTCATGGGCGGCCATTTCCAGCCGATGGGCCATTCGCTGTTCCTGACCAACCTGCTGGAGTACGGTCTGGATATCCAGGAAGCGATCGACCATCCGCGCCTGATGCCGTTGGCGGGAAAGGTGCAGGTGGAGCACGGGATCCCGCCCGATCTGTGCGACCGGCTGACCCGCCTGGGTCACACGATCGAGGCCGTCGATCGCCCGCATGGCGGCGGACAGGCCATCTGGATCGACCGTACGCGAGGCTGCCTGATCGGTGGGTCGGACCCGCGCAAAGACGGACTCGCGCTCGGCTATTGAGGAGTTTCCGATGATCGAACCCTGCGACCTCCAAGCCGTCGAGGCACGGCGGCTGATCGGGCAGCGCTCGCTTGCGCCCAGCGAACTGCTCGAAAGTTGCATCGCGCGCATCGAGGCCGTCGATCCGGCGGTGAACGCGATGGTCGCACGCGACTACGCGGGAGCGCGGATGGCCGCGCGGGTCGCCGATGAGGCGGTCGCCCGCGGCGATGCGCTCGGCCTCCTGCATGGATTGCCCGTCGCGGTGAAGGACCTCGATGACGCGGCCGGGCTTCCCACCACCTTCGGCAGCCCGATCTTCCGCGACAACATCGCCGCGACCGACTCCCACATGGTCGCCGGCTTGCGTGGCGCCGGTGCGGTGGTACTCGGCAAGACCAACACGCCGGAGTTCGGTGCGGGGGCCAACACGCGCAACGTAGTGCATGGCGTCACCGGCAACCCGTTTGACCCCTCGCGCTCCGCCGCCGGCTCGTCGGGCGGCTCCGCCGTCGCGCTGGCGACCGGAATGGTGCCGATCGCGACCGGGTCGGACACCGGCGGCAGTTTGCGCAACCCCGCCTCGTTCTGCGGCATCGTCGGCTTCCGCCCGACTCCGGGCCTGGTGCCGAGCGAACGCCGGTTATTCGGCTGGTCGCCGCTCCCGGTGCTCGGGCCGATGGCGCGCACCGTGCCCGATTTGTGCCTGATGCTGGCCGCGATGGTCTCCGATGACCCATCCGATCCGTTGGCGACGACGGTGTACGGCGCGGCGGTGCGCCGGGCGGAGGATTTCGCCCGGCCCGCACCCGTCGATCTGTCACGGCTTCGCGTCGCGCTCACACCGGATTTCGGCTTCGCGCCCACCGAGCGTCACATCGCCGAGGTCTTCGTCGAAAAGACCGATCTATTCCGTCACATGTTCCACCGTGCCGAAGATACGACCCCCGATTGCACTGGAGCCGACGAGGCGTTCGAAGTGATCCGTGCTCTCAACTTCCTCGCCGCCCACGCCGAGAAGGTCCGGACCCGCCCGGACGAAGTCGGCCCGAACGTCCACGCCAACGTCGCGGAAGGTCTCCGCTACAGCGCCGCCGATGTCGCCCGTGCGTTCGCACTGCAAACCGCGCTGTATCGGCGCTGGCAGGACTTCTTCGGCGGCTTCGATGTGATCCTGACGCCTTCGATCACCATCAGCCCACGTCCCTGGCGAGAACTGTACCCGGCGGAGATCGACGGGCGAAAGACGCGCACCTATTTCCATTGGCTCGCGTTGGCCTACGCGGTGACGCTCGCCGGCCATCCGGCGCTGTCGCTGCCGGTCGGCCTCGATCGCGCGGGGATGCCGTTCGGATTGCAGATCGTCGGACCGCGGGGCGGCGATGCGTTCGTGCTCTCGGTGGCGGCCGCGTTGGAGGCAAGGCTTGCCGATGATCCTCGCACGGCTCGTCCGGTCCCGGATCTCGCCCGGTTGGGGGCCGCTCGGCCGCTTCGCGCCAGTCCGGGCTTCCTCGGGTTCGACTGAGCGAGACGAAAGCGGGCGCCGCGAAGGGCGCCCGCTCAGCTAGTGCAGAGACTTCCCGATCTCAGGAAGAGATGATGTTCACGCCGTTGGTTCCGGTGGCGAACGTGATCTGTGTGCCATCCTTCAACGTGACGGTGGAACCACCGCCGGCCAGCGTGGCCTTGACCGCATTGGCTGCGGCCCCCGAGTTCGCCGCGCCATACAGGGTATCGAAACCAGTCAGGTTGACGGTCTCGCCGGCGCGGGTGTTGTAAAGGAAGTCCACGCCCGGGGTCACCGGGGTCCCGGCGATGGCGCTGACAAGGGCGCTATTGCTGATGAAGAACTGATCCGTGCCGAGGCCGCCGAGCAAGCTGTCGGTTCCGCTGCCGGCAACCAGCGAGTCGTTGCCCAACCCGGCCGCCAGCAGTTGGTTTCCGCCCTGATTGCCTGCGAACAGGAGGTCGTTGGTCGCGCCGACGTCGTACAGCGTCTCGTTGCCGGCGCCCGCGACCAGCAACGCTCCCGGAGCGGATGCGGCACCGACCGTGGGGCTGTTGTAGATGACGAAGTTGTTCGCCGCACCGAAGATCGTGTCGCCGCCCGAGCCTCCGACGATGA
>JBDTFI010000025.1:0-4493 GCA_039938035.1 Acetobacteraceae bacterium
TAGCTGAACAATTTGCCAGTCTGCCGATCTGTCCCACGCATCGTCGATCACCGTCGGTTCGTGACGGCGGTACAGAATCAAATCGGCACCGGTTCGGTCAAGCCTTTTTCCGCAGCCTGCTAGAGCATATCGGCGACAGTGCTGCAGATAAGCCGCTTCGTGCGCACCCACCAAATCCACGACGCTGTTCCAGAGCCGGGATGGCGCGTCGAGAGACTTCGACCGGTTGCGTCGCAGCTCGGCTAGCCATTCCTTTCGATCGGCTATGCTCAGCTGCCGGGCATGCCCGCGACCTACGACTCGCGCCAGGAATTCAGCCACGGCCATCGCTTCGTCACGCGACAGGTGCTCGATTTCAAGCTTCAGATCCTGAGGCAGGAGCTCCCGGATGAATACGGCCTTTCCTAGCAGCTGAGCCCTCACCATCCGTCCGCCGAGGAAAGGGGAAAGACTGCGCGCGCCCGTTACGACCCGTTCCCCGTTATCCCGGGGCATTTCCGCCGCCTTGCTCCGGGATGCCGCGGCGGCAATTGCTTCCTTGATATCCATCAGGCAGTGCCGTTCCGCCTTGCCGCTGTCGATCGCGACCAGCACGGCGATCCTCAATCGCCCGAGCGAACTCCAACCTTTGCGCCAGTAGGCGGCATCGAGCACGCGCAAAGCGGCTTCGCTTTCGCGAGAGCGCAGGGACGTCGTGAGCCGCCGCAGATCATCTTCGGCAAACAACGTATCGACGGCAGTCCGCTCGTCCTTTGTGAGCGGCCAAAAGCGCTTTCCAAGCGGAATGATCGGTTCGACGCCCTCGATGCGTTCGTCCGCAAGATGCTTCCACGATCGGCCTGCCGCCTCGCGCATCACCAGCTTGACGATTTTGGGCATGTCATCGCTGCCATCCAGCGTTTCACGCTGGGCTTCGGGCGCAAAGGCGGCCTCGTAGCCCTCGATCATCCGTTCCACCATATGTGCCGTGGTCACGCCCGGAAGGTCAGAGCCGCGCGCAGCCATTGCCAAGGAAAGGCCGAGGCGGATGAGGTCGTGCGCCGGATTGCCAATAACGGTCTGATCAAAGTCACGCACTTGGATTGCCAATGCGCCGTCGGTGCTCGCCACGGGTCCGAGATTGCCGACGTGGCAGTCGCCGCAAATCCAGGCCTCCGGTCCTTCGGGCAATGCCGGGCGGCTCGATGCTTCGAGCCATTCATAGAAGCGCGTCGTGCTCCCGCGCACATAGGCATGCGCCGAGACCGCCATCTTGCGGTTGCGTTCAGCCGTGAGAAACTCCGTCCGCTCTCCCGGAGCGGCCACGAGCTTTGATTTCATCGATCCATTCTCCATGAGCGGGCGGCGGGCACAAGGAGGCGGAAGTGACGACCTCCAGGCCGTGACGAAGGATCGCCGGCGGCCAAGTGCTGCGCCATTCCCATCAGTGCCACTTCGCACACCCGGGCGGTGATCGCGCTGGCCCGCCTCGTCGAGACGATAGCGGACCGTCTCCAGGTGTCGCGGACCGCGGACCTGTCCCTCAACCTTGCGCAGCCGCCGTGGAAGCGGCTCGGCTCCTCCGGCGCGCGCCTGAGATAAAGGCGGCCGTAGATGAAACCATGCTCCATGCCCGATGTTATCCGCCGGCCCAGTATCGACCTGAGGTGGTCGCATGCTGCCAAGCATCTGGGGTCCGGACCGTCCGGGCCGCCTTCGTTGTTCACTCGTCAGCCGGAATGGGAAAACCTGATGAAATCCCTCGATGAACTGTTCATGCACTTCCTGCAGGACGTGTACTACGCCGAGCGTCAGCTGCTAAAGGCGCTACCGAAGATGGCAAAGAACGCGCAAGAGCCGGCGCTTAAGGCAGCCTTCACCGTGCATCGCGAGGAGACGGTTCACCAGGTCGAACGTCTTGAACAGGTATTCGAGCATCTCGGCAAGCGCGCAAAAGGTGTTCCTTGCGAGGCGATCAAGGGCCTGATCGAGGAGGCCGATGAAGTGCTCGAAGAAAGCGATGTCGGCGCGGTTCGCGATGCAGGGTTGGCCGCTTGCGGGCAGGCAGTCGAGCATTATGAAATCGCGCGGTACGGCGCGCTGATCGCCTGGGCGCAGGCCGGTGGCCACAAGGAGATCGTGGGCCTGCTGCAACAGACCCTGGACGAGGAAAAGAAGGCCGACAAGCTTCTCAATGATCTTGCGACTAAGCACATCAACAAGAGCGCCGCCGCCCTCGCGAAAGCGACCTGATTTTGGACGCGGCCCCTGAATGAGGAGGCCGCCTTCGAATATGCCGCCGGTCCGACGCCGAAGGCGGCATGCCGTCGCCGGTGAACCCGGGTGACGGCGTGCCGCCGAGGCGAAGGCCAAGATGAAGGCCCGCCGCTGGTCTAACCCCGGCTACCCGGCCCCGTTCCCACGCCGCCCCGCCCCGGCGTCCGATGCCGGAACGCCAGCGCCTCGGCGACGTGCGTGCGCGCCACCATCTCGGCGCCGGCCAGATCGGCGATGGTGCGTCCCACCCGCAGGACCCGCGTGTAGCCACGCGGCGACAAGCGCAAGCGCTCCATCGCCTGCTCGGCCAATGCTTGGGCGTCAACACTCAAACAGATGTCCTTGGGATCGGCCTCGGCGTTGCTGGATGCGCCATCCTCGCCATAGCGCGTGCGCTGCGCCGCTCGCGCCCGGGCGACCCGGGCGGCGACGGTCCTTGAATTTTCCCCCGGCGGCGCGCGGGCGAGTTCGGCGGCGGTGGCAGGCGTCACCTCCACCGCCAGGTCGATGCGGTCGATTACCGGGCCGCTGATCCGCCCCTGGTAGTCTTCCCCGCAACGCGGCGCGCGCCCGCATTCCCGCGAGGCGTCGCCGAGATGGCCGCACCGGCATGGGTTCATCGCCGCGATCAGCTGGAATCGCGCCGGGTAGGTGACGTGCGCGGCGGCGCGCGGGACGGTCGTGCGCCCCGTCTCCATCGGCTGACGCAGCGCCTCCAGCGCCTGCTTCGGGAACTCCGGTATTATGTAGCAAGCGCCACCACAAGATAACAGCGCGCATGACCCCGACTTCCTACCATATCTGGCATGGAAAACGAACACACAATTAGCGGTCTGATCCGCAAGCGGGCGGAGATCGCGGGCGAGCTGGAGGCGGCGCAGATGCAGGTCCGCCAACTCGTCATCAACCTGGACAGCCTGGACGCCACAATCAGGCTATTCGCGCCTGACATCGACCTGGAGGAGATCAGGCCGAAGCCAGTGCCGCCGCGCCACACGGCGTTTCACGGGGAGGTGAGCCGGATCATCCGGGACGTACTGCGGGAGACGGGCGAGGCTCTGACAACGAAGGACATCACGTTTCGGGTGATGGCACAGCGCGGGTTGAACATCGCCGATCCCCGGCTTTCGCGGACAGTGCTCAAGCGGGTCGGGGCGAGTCTGCGGAACCTGCGGACGCGCGGTGGGGTGACGGGCGAGCGGCGCGAGGGGCGGCGGGATTTGGTCTGGCGACTGTAAAGCGGGGATGGTGGCGCGGTTCGGGACGCTCGCCTATCTGGCATGGCGGCTTCTGTGACTTGCCGATCCTAAAGTATTGATTCACACTCCCAGCTTATGCGGGCTAATGATCTGCTAGGTCGCCTTCGGCGACTTGCCACCAAGATGGCGTGGTCGATCACGGAAGGCCCGGGTGGGAGGCATTGGAAGTTGCGCCTCAATGGCCGGCTAACTGCGATACCCCTGCATTCGGGTGATATCCCGCGAGGAACGCTTAGGAAAATCCTGAAGGACTTGGACCTAACCGACGCTGACTTGCAGGTGTGAGAATGCGGTATACCTACCCCGCGACTCTCGAAGTCGAAGCCGATGGTCGAGTGACGGCCTATTTCGATGGCCTCCCTGGAGCGACTTGGGGCATTTCACAGGCCGAGGCACTCGAACACGCAAAGGACCTCCTGAAAACGGCTGTCGAGATGCTGAGGGAAAGCGGAGCGCCGCTGCCATCGCCGCCCCCGTTGGACGGGCGCCCCGTCATCGAAGCTGACATCTAAGCTCGGCTTTCGACGGCGCTTCGCTGCCAGTATCCGCACCAATCCACGCTGGGGCGGCACGCCATCGCCAGCCCGGCCACGGCCCGCACCTGCCGTCCGTTGTCCATCCGCCGGTGATCCTCGCGCCACGCGCCCTCTTGGGCGTAGCGGACCAGATAGGCACCCGCGATGTGGTGATGGTGCCCGATCTCGGCACGACGCATCCGGGAGAAGAACTCCTCGGCGCCGTTCGTATAAACGCCGCGCGTGTCGCTGTAGAGGGATTGATGGTCGATACGGCTCATGGCGAAGCGGGCTTGTAGGTCATTCCATGACGCGGCTTCGTCCGCCATGACGGTAGTGCCCTTGGCGACGCGGGCGGCGATGAAGCCCAGCGCGGCGGACTCGGACTTGAACACGGCCGGGAGGGTGCTGCCGCCGCGCTCGCGGATCACGACCACCACCTGACGCTTGCCGTTCTGGTTCT
>JBDTFI010000026.1:0-4316 GCA_039938035.1 Acetobacteraceae bacterium
CGTGGATGCGCCCGCCCTCGATTTGCAGCTCGCCGATCCGGGCGCCCGACCCTCCCCCGCTACTGAGGGTCAGGTGATAATTGGCGGTATGGTTCGGGAGTTCTCCGATCAGGACGCGGGGCTGCTGGATGTCGATGCTGGGGATGTCGATCTCGCGGTGCGTGATATAGCGCCAGAGATCGAAGCGGACGATGAGACGCGGGACCATCGCGAGCTTGGCGCTGTCGGCGGGCCAGCCTTTCGGATTGTCCACGACGACGTTCTCGGCGGTGATGGTGGTGATGCGGCCGGGGCTGATGTGGATCTGGCCGATGGAGACGGGCCTGCCGATCGCGGCGGAGGCGCGCGCCTCGACAAGCCCGAGCAGGTCGTGGGTGATCCAGAACCATCCGCCGCCGACGATCGCGCCGATGAGCAGGATCGGCAGGGCGAGCCAAAGCAGCCGGCGGTCACGTCGGTTCATATTCATTGCCCGTCCATAACGCGGGAGCTCTCGAAAGGTGCCCGGGCTTGAGGGAGCGGCCGGCGGCGATCACACTGGGCCAATGACGCCGGCCTATCTCGACCCGCGCACCGGGCAGACATTCCCGCTGGAGACGCCACGCTGGTGCGGGACCGATCACGCACCCCTTCTGCTGACGCCTCTACCGGGTCTTACCCGCGCCGAGATCGACACCGCCACGCGCGGCCTATGGCGCTACCGCGCGGCGCTGCCGATCGCACCGACCGATGCAATCACCTTGGGCGAAGGCGGCACGCCGTTGCTGGCCCGCACCGTGGCCGGTGAGACCGTGCTGCTGAAATGCGAGTGGATTTCGGCCACCGGCAGCTTCAAGGATCGCGGCGCGTCCGTGATGCTGTCGCTGCTGCGCGCCCAGGGCGTGAGCGCGGTACTGGAGGACAGTTCCGGCAACGGCGGCGCCGCGGTCGCGGCGTATGCCGCCGCCGGCGGGATGGCGGCGACGATCATGGCTCCCGCCTCGACCAGTCCGGCCAAGCTGGTGCAGATGCGCGCGCACGGCGCCACCGTGGAGCTGATCGCGGGCACCCGCCAAGATACCGCGGACGCCGCGATGCGCCGTGCCGCCGACATCTTCTACGCCAGCCACAACTGGCACCCGTTCTTCCTTCAAGGCACCAAGACGCTGGCCTACGAATTATGGGAAGACCTCGGTTTTCGCGCTCCCGACAACGTCATCGTCCCGTGCGGCGCGGGATCGAACGTGCTGGGCTGCGAGATCGGCTTTGCCGAACTCCTTCGCGCCGATCAGATCGACTCGACGCCGCGCCTGTTCGCCGCCCAGCCGGCGAACTGCGCGCCCATCGCCGCTTCCTTCGTCGCCGGCGAGCCGGTTGCCCCCGACATCCTTCCCACCATCGCCGAGGGAACCGCCATCGCCCAGCCGATCCGCCTGACCGAGGTGCTGGGCGCGCTTCGCTCCACAAGAGGCGGCGCCGTCATGCTGTCGGAAGCCGAGATCGCCGGCGCGACGCTCGACCTCGCGCGGATCGGCGTCTATGTGGAGCCGACCGCCGCGCAGGTCGCGGCCGCGTTCGCCAAATTGCTGGCCACAGGCACCATCACACCGGAGCAAACCACGGTGCTCGTGCTCACCGGCAGCGGGCTGAAGGCCACGCCGCGCATCGCGGACCTGCTGGCATGAGGCTCGCTGATCTTCCAACCCCTTGCCTCGTTCTCGATCGCGCCATCCTGCGCGCCAATATCGCCCGCATGGCGGAGACGCTGGCGCGTCACGGCGTGCCGCTGCGCCCGCACATGAAGACCGCGAAGTCGATCGACGTCGCCTGGCTGGCGCTCGCCGGCCAGCCGGGCGGTATCACCGTCTCCACCTTGCTGGAGGCCGGGTATTTCGCCGCGCACGGCATTAGCGACATCCTGTACGCGGTCGGGATCACGCCACAGAAGCTGGATGCTGTGGCGGCCCTGAACGCACGCGGGGCGAACGTCGCGGTCATCACCGACGATCTCGACGTCGCCACCGCCATCGCCGCGCACCCAAGTCCGCCACGCACCCTGATCGAGATCGACACCGGAGAGGCGCGTGGCGGCCTCGAGCCGGACGACGACCGGCTGCTGGCGCTGGCCGAGCGGCTTGGTCCTACCCTCGTCGGGGTGATGACCCATGCGGGGCACAGCTACGGCGGCCGAACCGCCGCCGAGATCGCCGGTATCGCCGAGGCCGAGCGGGCCGGCGCGGTTCGCGCGGCCGAACGCCTTCGCGCGGCCGGGCATAAGGCGCCGATCGTCTCCGTCGGCAGTTCGCCGACCGCCATGCACGCCGGCTCGCTCGCCGGCGTCAGCGAGATGCGTGCGGGCGTCTATATGTTCGGCGATCTGTTCCAGGCCGAGATCGGCACGCACGGGATGACCGACATCGCCGTGACGGTGCTCGCCAGCGTCATCGGCCGCCGTCCCGGCCAGGTGCTGATCGACGCCGGCGCCCTCGCGCTGTCGAAGGACCACAGCACCGAGTCCGCGCCGCGTGACTGGGGGTTCGGCCGGGTGCTCGACGTCGAGGGGATCCCGCTCGGCGAATCACTCGTGCGTCGCGCCTACCAGGAGCATGGGGTCGTCGAACTCGACCCGCGCGAGACGATGGACCTCCCGATCGGGGCAATGGTGCGGGTCGCACCGAACCACACCTGCATGACGGCGGCGGCGCATGACCGCTATCATGTGGTGGATGGATCGGACGAGGTACTCGCGGTCTGGCCGCGGGTGAACGGCTGGTAGCTACTCCGCCGCATCCCGCAGACTCCACTGATCGACCGGAATGCGCGGCATCTCGAAGCGATCGGTCGTGCGCGCGTACCACCCCCCGCCATGCATCCGCCCGATCAGGTCGAGGCGCGGCGTGTCGACGTGGCAGCGCACCGGATCGAGGATGCAATCGTCCTGGATATGCATGGCCACGACGCGACCAAGGATCACCGAGCGATCCACTCCGATCTCGACGATCACCAGCCGTTCGCACTCCATCGAGACCGGCGCCTCGGCGATCCGCGGCGGCTTCACGCGGGTCGAAGGCGCGACGGTCAGGCCGGCCTGCGCCAACTCGTTCACCTCCTTGCCGAACTCGATCGCGGTGACGTTCATGTGCTGGGCAAGCTCGTGGCTCACCAGGTTGACCACGAATTCCCCGGTGCGGCGGATGTTGCCGCCGGTGTCCTTGGCATCGCCTGGCGCGCGCCCGCCGATGCCGAAGCAGATGACCGGCGGGTCGCCCGAGACCGCGTTGAAGAAGGAGAACGGCGCGGCGTTCAGCGACCCATCGAGATCGCGCGTCGTCACCCAGGCGATCGGCCGCGGCACCACGGTCGAGATCAGCAGCTT
This sequence comes from Acetobacteraceae bacterium, assembly GCA_039938035.1. Classification (GTDB taxonomy): domain Bacteria; phylum Pseudomonadota; class Alphaproteobacteria; order Acetobacterales; family Acetobacteraceae; genus DATFDN01. Next base: position 3,356 of record JBDTFI010000026.1, read on the forward strand.
GTAGATGTTCTCCGCCTTCATGGCGCTGAAGTCGAACAGCATGGGGTATCTCGCGGGAAGGGGTTGAGGACGGAAGGCGCCTCGGCGACACTGCGGCATTGCCCGCTTGGCGATAAAGGAGGAAGTCCGGGATGTCCAACGAGCCACGTTTGCCAAATGCCCGTCGCCGTCCGTTCATGCAGGCCGCCGGCGCGGCGGCGCTGCTCGGCGCGTTCGGGATCGAGCCCGCGCGGGCGCAAGCGGCGATGGAGGCCGCCGGGCGATCGGCCAAGCCGCTGAAGGCCGCATTCAGCAATGCCGGGTTGCAGGCGACTTGGTGCGCCCAGGGCAAGCGGGCGGCCGAGTACTGGGGCAGGCTGTTCAACGTCGACGTGACCTGGTTCGAAGGCGAGCTGTCGGCCACCAAGCAGCGCGCCGCGATCGACGACATGGCCAGCCGCAAATGGGACTTCGTCGCCATCCAGGCGTTCGGCATCGGCACCCTGACGGCGCCGGTGAACAAGATGATCGAGGGTGGCACCCCGGTGATCGACATGGACACGCTTATCGCCCCGCTCGATCAGATCAACGTCCACAGCTTCATCGCGCCCGACAACGAGTTCATGGGCGCCTCGGTGACCCAGGCCCTGGTCGATGCGATCAACGGCGAGGGCAACATCATCATGACCCAAGGTGCGTTGGGTCACACCGGCGCGCAGGGCCGCGCGCGCGGGTTCAACTCGATCGTCAAGAAATACCCGAAGATCAAGGTGCTCGACACCCAGCCGGCGGACTGGGACGTGACTAAGGTGGCGCGGATCTGGGAAACCCTGCTGACGAAGTATCCGCAGATCGACGCTGCCTACTTCCACAACGACGACATGGCGCTCGCCGCGTACAACGTGATGAAGGCGCACAACCGCACCTCGATCAAGATCGGCGGCTGCGATGCCATGCCACCGGCGCTGACGGCGGTGACCGA
>JBDTFI010000027.1:0-6062 GCA_039938035.1 Acetobacteraceae bacterium
ATGACCTGGCCGACCTCGCCTCCGACGAACTGATCGAGATCGTCGGCGCCGACAACATGGATGCCGACACCGCCAACGCGGTCGTCATGGCGGCCCGGGCGCACTGGTTCGACGGGGACGCGGCGGCGGTGCCGGAGCAGGAGGTGGACCACGACTGATGTGAGCCCCTCGGCCGTTCGCGACCCCTCCCCCAACCCCTCCCGCAAGGGGAGGGGAGGGGAAAGCGCGGCCAACTCTACTCCCCCTCCCCCTGCGGGAGGGGAGGGGGCCGAACAGCACGCGGAACTGGAAACCGGGCCCCTGCGTCGCTGTATCGTCACGCGCGAGCATGGCCGGAAGGAGAGTATGATCCGCTTCGTGGTGGACCCGGAGCATGTGCTGGTGGTGGACATCGCCGCCCGCATGCCGGGGCGGGGAATGTGGTTGAGCGCGCGGGCCGATGTGCTAGAAACCGCCGTCGCGCGGAATGCGTTCGCGCGGGCGGCGCGCGGAGCCGTGCGCCTCCCCCCCGATCTGCCGGCGCATGTGCGGGCCGGCCTTCAGGGGCGCGTCACCGATCTGCTCGGGCTGGCAAGGCGGGCGGGGCAGGCGATCGCGGGGTTCGAGAAGGGGCGGGACTGGGTCCGGTCGAAGCGGGCCGCCCTGGTCGTTCAAGCGAGCGACGGCAGCGTCGAGGAGCGTGAGCGTTTCCTGTCGGGCGCCGCCGGGATTCCCGCGCGGACGCCGCTGACGGCAGCCGCGCTTGGCGCGGTCTTCGGGCGGGAGCGGGTGGTGCATGTCGCCATCGCGCCCGGCAATCTGGCCACCGCGCTGGCCGACGAATGCGCGCGACTGGCGGGGCTCTCCCCGCCTGCTGAGAACGAACGATCGGGCAGGTCCCGACAACCTTCTACTGACACGGCGGATAAATGAGCGAAAGCAACGATCAGGACGCGACCAAGGGCCGGCTTTCGCTGCGTCCCGCCGGACGGCTGGAACTGGGTCGCACCGTCGATGCCGGGTCCGTCCGGCAGAGCTTCAGCCACGGACGCTCCAAGGTGGTGCAAGTGGAGGTGCGCAAGAAGCGCGCGCCCGGCGCCCCGCCTCCCCCCGGAGCCCCGTCCGGAGGCGCCGTCGCCCCCGCCACCGCGCGAGCCCCCGCGACCGGCCGGCCCACCGCCGCGCCAGTGCGCGCGCTGACCGCGACCGAACTCGCGGCCCGCCAGCGGGCCCTGGTCGAGCAGCAGCGCGACAGCGCGCGCCGCGATGCCGAACGGCGCGAGCAGGAGACCATCTCCGTTCTCTCGGCCGCCGAGGAAGCCCGCCGGCGCGAGGAGGATGCCCGCCGGGTCGCTGAGGAGGAGGCCCAACGCCAGGCCGAGCACGACAAGGCCGAGGACCAGGCCCGCCGCCGTGCCGAGGCGGAGGCCCGCGAACGGCCGCCGCAGGAAGCGGCGGATTCCGCGCCCGCGCCCGCGCTCGCGCCCGTCCCGACCCCGACCACCGAGGCACCCGCCCAGCCCGTCATCGCCCGCGCCCCAGGCACTGCGCGGCCCGAGGCCGAAGCACGGCGCCCCGCTGCCCGTGCGCCCGGCGCCGCGACCGAGACCCTGCGGCTGAAGACCCGCGCGGAGGAGGAGGAGGAAGCCAGAACCGGCCGCCGCCCCGGCCTCGGTCTGCTCGCGCGCAAGCCCGGCGTCGCCGCGCCCAAGCGCGCCGACCATCGCCGCCCCGGCCGCATCGACGTGCAGGCGGCGATCGAGGGTGAAGACGAGAAGGTCCGCAGCCTCGCCTCCGTCCGCCGCCAGCGCGAACGCGAGCGCCGGCAGACCGAGCTTGAAATGCTGCGCTCCGATCAGATGAAGGTCGTGCGCGACGTCGTGCTGCCCGAGCAGATCACCGTCACCGAGTTGGCCGCCCGCATGGCCGCCCGCACGCCCGACGTCATCAAGGCGCTGATGAAGATGGGCGTGATGGCGACCATCACCCAGAGCCTCGATGCCGATACCGCCGAACTGGTGGTGGCCGAGTTCGGCCATCGCTCCCGCCGGGTCGCGGAAAACGACGTGGAGATCGGCCTCGAGGGTATCGCCGACACCGACGAGGACAGGCTGCCGCGCCCGCCGGTCGTCACCGTCATGGGTCATGTCGATCACGGCAAGACCTCGCTGCTCGACGCCTTGCGCGCCGCCGACGTCGCGGCCGGCGAGGCGGGCGGGATCACCCAGCACATCGGTGCCTATCAGGTCGAACTGGAAAACGGCGCGCGCGTCACCTTCATCGACACGCCTGGCCACGAGGCGTTCACCGCCATGCGCGCGCGCGGCGCCGGGGTGACGGACATCGTGGTGCTGGTCGTCGCCGCCGATGACGGCGTGATGCCGCAGACGATCGAGGCGATCCGCCACGCCAAGGCGGCCGACGCGCCGATCATCGTCGCCATCAACAAGATGGACAAACCGGACGCCAACCCCGACCGCGTGCGCAACGAGCTGCTCAGCCACGAGATCGTGGTCGAGGAGATGGGCGGGGAGACGCAGGATGTCGAAGTCTCGGCGTTGAAGAAGACCGGCCTCGATAAGCTCGTCGAGGCCATCCTTCTGCAAGCCGAGATCCTCGATCTGCGCTCCAACCCCGACCGCACGGCGGAGGGCACGGTGATTGAAAGCCGCCTCGACCGCGGCCGCGGTCCGGTGGCGACGATCCTCGTGCAACGCGGCACGCTCGCGCAGGGCGATATCGTCGTGGCCGGCGCCGAATGGGGCCGCGTGCGCGCGATGCTCGACGACAAGAGCCGGCCGGTGAAGGAAGCGGGTCCGTCGACCCCGGTGGAAATCCTCGGCCTCTCCGGCGTCCCGGTGGCCGGCGAACCGTTCGTGGTGGTCGAGAACGAAAGCCGCGCCCGCGAGATCACCGAATTCCGGGGCCGCAAGACCCGCGACAAGACCGCCGCCGGGCATGTAGCCGCGCGCGGCACGCTCGACGAGATGCTCGCCCGCATTCAGGCGGGCGTGCAGAAAGAAGTCGCCGCCGTCATCAAAGCCGACGTGCAGGGCAGCGCGGAGGCGATCTCGGCGACCGTGCTCAAGCAGGGCACCGAGGAGGTGAAGGTCCGCGTGCTGCACGCAGGCGTCGGGCAGATCACCGAGAGCGACGTGCAACTGGCGAAGGCGTCGGGCGCGATCGTGCTCGCGTTCAACGTCCGCGCCACCTCCCAGGCACGCGAACTCGCGCAACGCGACGGCGTCGATATTCGCTACTATTCGATCATCTACGACGTCGCCGACGACGTGACCGAACTGGTGCGTGGCAAGACGGCCCCGAAGGCGCGCGAGAAATTCCTTGGCTACGCCGAGGTCCGCAAGGTCTTCACGATCACCAAGGTCGGCCAGGTCGCCGGCTGCATGGTCACCGACGGCCTGGTGAAACGCGGCGCCGGCGTGCGGGTGCTGCGCGACAACGTGGTGATCCACACCGGCGAACTGAGCCAGCTCAAGCGGTTCAAGGACGACGTGCGGGAAGTGGCGCGCGGCTACGAATGCGGCCTGAGCTTTGCCAACTACCACGACCTCCAGGAAGGCGACGTGGTCGAGTGCTTCGAGGTGGAGATGGTCCCCGCTTGAGGGAGGGGGGCGCTTGAAGAAACGCGCCGCCGCGGCGCCCACGCAACGCCAGCTTCGCGTGGGCGAGGAGATCAGGCACGTGCTGGCCGGTGTCTTTGCCCGCCAGGAGTTCCGCGACCCGGACCTCGCGACGGCGGAGGTCACCGTGACCGAAGTGCGCATCGGCCCCGACCTCCGGCACGCGACCGTCTTCGTCGCGCGCCTCGGACGCTCGGACGTCGATGCGCTGCTGCCGGCGCTGGCGCGGGCTTCGGTCTATCTGCGTGGGTGCGTGGCCCACGCGCTCCGCCTCCGCCGCGCGCCCGATCTGACGTTTCAGCCGGACATCGCGCTGGAGCACGCGATGGCGATCGAGCGGCTCTTGCATCGGCCGGACGTGGCGCGGGATCTGGGGTAAGGGATCACGCCACCAACGTGTACCGGCGGCTCCGCTTGCCGCCGAGCATGTCCGCCCCGAGACTCCGCCCCGGCGGGTCGATCACGAACATCACCTGAATCACGATCAGGAAGAAATACGTCCACGGCCACTCGCCCGGCGCCGAGTACAGCCCCAGCCACAGATTGAGGCCCATCAGCAGTCCCAGCACGGCGCCCAGACGGCTGAACAGCCCGAGCATCAGCGAGACGCCGATCGCGACCTCCGCCAGATAGACCACCGGGGCGAACAGCGTGATGTGCGGCAGCACGATCGCCTCCACCGCCTGGCTTTGCAACGGGATCGCGGCGTGCGCGACCATCTGCTTCATCCAGTAGATCAGACCATCGTAGTTCGGCGGGATCTTCCACAGCGATTGCTGCCACCACATCACGCCGACGATCAGCCGCAGCAGCCAGATCGCGCCATGCCGCGCGCTGCGCTGCTCCGGGATGCGCCGCCAGACCGCCCATGCGATCAGCACGCTCGCGATCAGCAGCAGCCAGAACACTCCCGTCGGCCACGCCGGCTTGGTAAGGAAGTCCAGCGCATCGTGGGCCGGATTGGGTCTCATCGTACACCTTTCGCGCGCCAGGCGCGCGCCGTCGCCGTCAGCAGTCGCAAGGCATCGGGCGCGCCGTTGGCCTCGCCCTTCTCGAAGTCGCCCTCGGCCACGGCCATTTGATTGGTGACGTGCGCGAAGCAGAGCACCGGGTTGCCGCTTGCCCGGGCGAACGCATAGAGCGCCGCAGCCTCCATCTCCACGGCCAGCACGCCGTGCGCCCGCGCCGCCGCGATCGCCGCCGCCGTCTCGCGGAACGGCGCGTCAGTGGTCCAGGTCGCACCCCGGACTACCGGTGGCGAGCCGCCCGCCAGGGCGCCCATCACAACCTCGACCAACGCCGGATCGGCGTCGGCGAACAGCGCCGGCGGCAAATAGTGATGACTGGTACCCTCATCGCGCAGCGCCCTGTCGATCAACACGAAATAGGGGGGAGTCCTCGCCAGCGTGATCTGCCCCGAGGAGGTCACACTGAGCAACAGCCGACAGCCCGAGGCGAACATCTGCTCGGCCACCAGCACGGCGAAGGGCGCGCCGACCGCGCGGCCGACGATGCCGAACCGCTCCCCGCCGGCGTCGAACGCGTCCATCTCCGTGTGATAGCACGCCCACGCCGGGCAGCGTCGCGCCCGGCCGTCGGCACGAAGCCGGCCCAGCAGGTCGCCGTCCGGATCGAGCAAGCAAATCTCCGGTACGTCGCCTTCCGGCAGGTTCTTCTGCCGCCGCGCTTCCCGCAGCAGATTCTCCGGCCGGAACACGGACGGGGCCGTGTAGTCCTTCACAAGCGGCAAGGATGCCTCACATTCGTCTTCGACGCCCATAGCACATAGCCGCGTCGCCGCCGACATGGCACAAAGCGGCTTTGCAACTTCGTCGGGAGAACACTCATGGCCTTCAGGCCGAACTACAATCAGCAGCGAGCCGAGCGGAACCGCGCCAAGCAGGCCAAGCAGGAAGCCAAGCGCCTGGAGAAAGAGGAGCAGGCGGCCAAGCGCAAGCAGGGTCCGCAGGACGATTCCGCCGCCCCGGCCGAACCGGCGGCGCCGGGCGCGAGTCCCTCCGATGGCTCCTAAGCGCCGCGTCCTCAGCAGCTACGTCGCCTTCGACGTCCTCTACGTCGACGGCACACGCAGCTCCAACCGGCGCATCCCGTTCACCGCCCTGGGCGGCCTCGACGGCGACACGCCGGCCAAGGCGATCATCGAGGCGCAGGACCGCGACATCGCGGAAGCCTCCGGCCGTCCGCGCGCCGATATTCGCTCCGTGACCCGTTCCCCGCCGCGTCCTGACCGCGAGTAGCGTCGCCAGTTCCTGAGAACGTGACCCGCCTTCTGACTCAAAACAGCCAGAGGCGAGCCTGTTCGGGCGTGACGTTGCCGCCGCACAGGACGGTCGCCACGGTGCGGCCCGCGAAACGCCGCGGATGCTCGATCAGCGCCGCCAGCCCGGCGGCGCCCGAGGGCTCGAGAACCACGCCGAGATG
>JBDTFI010000028.1:0-4165 GCA_039938035.1 Acetobacteraceae bacterium
GGTCCTTCGAAGACAGGCTCCACGCCTCAACGGATGACTCAAGGCAGCAAACCCAACTCTCCCTTGTCTGAATGGCGGCCTTGGAGCTTCCGGTAGTTCCTCCGGTATACATCACGCAGAATGGTGACTTCCCACTTATGTGCGCGTCGGCGTCAAGATGACCAGTTCCTGCTGGCAAGGCGTCAGGCCCACTATCAAGGGAGCTTTCGTTTATAAAATGGCGCACATTTGCCAACCCGGCCCGCTGCTCATCCACCAGCGGTGCAAAATCACTCCCGTACAGCAGCAAGACGCTGCCTGAATCCCTCAACTGGTAACGGAATTCCGAAGGTGTCGTCCAGCGTGCGTGCGTTTTCTTTGCGGAGCAACGTCTTGAGCTTGGAGAATGCCTGCTCGATCGGGTTGAGGTCGGGACTGTAGGGCGGCAGAAAGATCAGCAAGGCGCCAGCGGCTCTGATCGCACGCCGCACGGCGGCAGCCTTGTGGCTGCTGAGGTTGTCCATCACCACGACGTCGCCACGGCGTAGGGTCGGCACCAGGAACCGGCCACCCAGGCCAGAAAACTGACGGCGTTGATGGGCCGGTCGAACACGCAGGGGGCGGTGATCCCGTCACACATCGCAGAGCGGCCACGACCTTCATCGCCGGGGTGCACGGCCTCGGATTCCCGCTGAACCCGGACTACAACGGCGCCTCGCAGGCTGGCGTCGGCTACTACCGGCGGGTGATCGACCAGACCCGGCGGGCAGCGCCATCGTGCTGGAGGGCGCGCGCGATCGGCGTCACTTATCGGCGCACCGGTCAGGCAGACATCGAGCCGGTGACCGCGCGCAAGGAGGTCGTCGTCTCCGCCGGGGCGGCCAACAGCCCAAAGCTGTTGCAATTATCCAGCATCGGCGAAGCCCGGCCTGCTGCGCAGCGTCGGCATTGCCGTGCGCCATGCGCTGCCCGGGGTGGGCGAGAACCTCAGCGACCATTACAGCCCGCGCATCGCTGCCGCTCGCGCTGGTGTGGTTCGGCATGGGCGAAACCAGCATCCATCGGCGGACTTGCCAGCGAGCCCCAGCTGATCGCGGAGTTCGTTGCTCAGGGCGCGCGCTACGTGTCGTCGGGCGCCGATCTCAGCTTCATCCTGGCCGCCGGCACCGCGCGCGCCAAAGAGGTGCGCGCGATGCCGGCCACCACGACCTGACCGGAGGTTTCGTCCAAACTCAATGCCGGTAGCTATCGTCGATCTTGTCGAGCTTCCTCATGAGGGCCGCGAACTCGATCTCGCCCTCGGCGGACGGCTGCATCCCTTGGTAGCTGTCGAGGTCCGCCGCCGACCGATCGGCCACTTCCGGCGAGACGAGATCGAGCGTGCCGGCGGCCGCCGCGTCGAGCTGAACCTGGCAGGCGCGCTCCAGACGATAGAGCCGCAGGAAGCACTCCGGCACGGTCGTACCGACCGCCATCAGGCCGTGGTTGCGCAGGATCATCGCCTTGTGCGGGCCGAGGGATGCCACGATGCGGTCGCGCTCATCGAGATAGAGGGAGGCGCCCTCGTATTCGTGGTAGCCGATTCTGCCATGAAACACCGTCGCGAACATCGAAACTGGCAACAGGCCTTCCTTGATGGCGGCGATCGCCATGCCGGCGCGCGTGTGGGTGTGCATGACCACATGGTTCTCGTCAGACCGGGTCATGTGGATCGCCGAGTGGATGACGAAGCCGGCGTAGTTCACGGCGTGCTCGCCGCCCGTGACGACTTTGCCGTCGACGTCGATCTTCACCAGGTTGGACGCAGTAACCTCGTCATAGTTGAGGCCCCAGGGGTTGATCAGGAAGTGATCGTCCGGCCCGGGGACGCGGGCCGTCAGGTGTCCGTATATCTGCTCCGTCCAACCGTAGTAATCGATCAGGCGATAAGCCGCCGCCAGCTTTACGCGGAGGTCCCATTCGGCCTGGTCGATCCTGTTGCTACCAGGACGTTCGAGAGTCGGGGTGCCGTATTCCATTCGATGTCTCCTCCGAGGGTTGATATAAGCCGCCGTGGACGCGCAGAGCAACGTCGGACGTAGAGGGCGAGAGATGGCCCAGAACAAACCGGTGTGCTTTGGCCTGATTGGGACATCCGGCCATGCCGACCGCGTCGCTGCTCCAGTCATCAAACGAAACGAGCACGCGGTGCTTCTCGGCGCGGTTGGAACAAAGCCGGACGGAAGCAGATCGTTTGCGCAGCGCCACGGCGTACCGAAGCACTTCGACAATGTTGAGCACATGCTGGCTGACCGCGACGTCGACGCCGTCTGGATATGCTCTCCGAACCATCTGCACGCCGCCCATGTCGCTCATTGCGCCTCGGCGGGAAAGCACATTCTGCTCGAAAAACCGTTGGCGACCAGTCGCGCGGATTCGGCGAGCGCATTCACGGCGGCGGAGAAGGCGGGCGTCCTTCTCCGGGTCGGTTACCAGCATCGCTTCCGGCCTTCCCACATGAAGCTCCGCGAGATGCTGCGTGCTGGCTTGGTCGGAAGGATCGGCTATCTCCGTACCCATCGGTTCTGGCGCTGGCCGTACTTCGACGGGCTGGATCCGGCAGGTCCGCCTGAATGGCGGCGATCCCGCGCCGAGAGCGGCGGCTGGGTCATCAACGACATCGGTTCGCACTTGCTGGACCTGATGTTGTGGCTGAGCGACTTGCCCGGTGTTTTCGCAGGCGCTCTCCTTGCCTCCCAGGCGTTCGATTTCGAGACTGAAGACAGCACGGCGGTGTTGGTGCGATTGGGGGACACCGGCATCGGCATCATGGAAACGAGCAATGCCAACGACACTGCAGGCAGTCGGATCGAAATCTGCGGCTCGGACGGGTGGATTCGGGCTGAGGACACGCTGACAGGTCGCGGCGTGGTGACCGCCTATGATGGACAGCGCCTCGGCTTTGACGAACTCGGGCCGCTGGCGACGTACGATCTCGAAGTGTCGGACTTCGTGACGGCGGTCCATGGCGGAACGAGCCACGGCGCCGATGCCAGAGCGGGAATGGCGGTGTCGAGCATCATCGACGACGCCATCACGAACGGGACCCGAGCGGCCTACAGCGGGCGGCCCTGATTATCCGGCCGTCTCCAACTCCATCTCCAGAAGCAGCCAGATCGCTGCTTTCTGCCAATGCATTCCGGCATGAAGCGAGGCATGAACGCCGCCCGGAAGGGCGGTCGGTGCCACGAAATGCAATGCGCGCAGGCCCGGGAGCGCGTAGCGGCGCACTTCCCCCGGCGCGACGCGATTGAGGCAGGTGCGTACGGCTTCCTCCGTCAGGCGCCGCTCGATCAAGCGGTACGCCTCATCGTCGCGGGCAACGAGCGTGAGGTCCAGGATGTCGCCCTTGTCGCCGGACCGCGCGGCGCAGATATCACCGACCTTCATGCCGCGGTCTCCCAGGCCAGCGTCCACGGCACCGATGCGCGCGGGATGAGGCCGCTGATGGTCTCGATACGCGGCCGTCGCTCGGAACGGATGCCCGCGCCGCCGGCCGGGCCGCAGAGGGTGAGCGCGTACACCTCGTCCTCCACTTCCTGCGCCGCGGCAGCGTCCTCGCAGCGGGCAGAGACGTGGACGCGCAATTCCGGCGGGGGCGCCCGCAACGGGACAGAGCCGGCGCCGAGGATCGAATCGACGCCGACAAGGTCGATGACCAGATCCTCCCATGCGCTGAGGCGCAGGCGCAGCGTGTCGGCCGCGCGGCGGCCGAGATCGAGCGCGTTGGGGCCGGCGAACCCGATCTCGACGTCGGCGATCACGCCGCGCCGTTCGACGAACCCGACCACTTTGAGCTGCTCCGGCAACGGCCCGGTCACCGCCCCGCTCATGCGCACGCAATTATGCCCGATCTGCTCGAACCGGATGCCGGTCAGGTCCAGCACGCCGTCGGGCGTGATGTAGCGGGCGGGATCATGCACCTCGTAGAGCAATTGCAGCGCGCAGGTCATCGGGTCCAGTCGGCCCAGCGCGCCCTCCAGCATGGCGATCTCGACCGTACCGTCCGCCATGATGCGCGCGAGCGGGTAGCCGAGCGCGGCCATCGAGGCGGCATCCAGCCCGCCTCCGCCCGGCGGCTCGAAATTGCCTCCCGTCAGCTGTCCGCCGCACTCGAGCAGATGCCCGGCGACGAGCGCGCCGGCGC
>JBDTFI010000029.1:0-5069 GCA_039938035.1 Acetobacteraceae bacterium
GCCGCACTGCCGTTCCCGATGCTGAACGCCAACAAGCGCTTCATGACGCTCGATATCAAAACGCCGCGCGGGCGCGACATCGTGCGCGCACTCGTGCCGCGGATGGACGTGCTGGTCGAGAACTTCCGCCCCGACGTGATGGACCAGCTCGGCCTCGGCCAGAAAACTCTCACGGAGATCAATCCGCGTCTCATTTACGCCTCGATCAACGGCTTTGGCCGCGAGGGGCCGTATCGCAATGACGCCGCGATGGACCTCACCATCCAGGCCCGCTCGGGCATCATGGACAGCACTGGCTTCCCTGATAATCCGCCGGTCAAGGCCGGCCCGGCAATCTGCGACTTCTACGCCGGGGTGCATCTCTACGGCGCTATCGTCTCCGCGCTGTTGCATCGCGAGCGAACCGGCGAGGCGCTGGCGCCGGAGGTCGCCATGCTGGACGCGATCTATCCGTCCCTGTGTTCGAATCTCGCGATGGCGATGGCCGACGACAACTATGTTCGGCGCACCGGCAACCGGCATGGCGGGCTGTCGCAATGTCCCTACAACGTTTATCCGGCGGCGGATGGCTACTTCGCCATTATCTGCATCAATGACCGGCACTGGCGCGGTCTGCTACGCGCGCTGGGGCGTGAAGACCTCGACCAGCCGCGCTTCGCGACGATCTCCGATCGGGTCAGGCACATGGACTATATCGACACCGAACTCGCCAAGGCGACGGCATCCAAGACGCGCAGCGACCTTGCCGCGACGCTCAATGCGGCCGGTGTGCCGTGCGGTCCGGTGCATTCGCTCACCGAGGTGATCCACGATCCGCACTTGCATGCGAACGGGATGCTGCGCGAGGTCGACCATCCTGAGTTCGGCCTGCTGACCCTGTCGCACAGTCCGCTGCGTTTCCTCGGCCATCCACGCACGCCGTACCAGCCGAGCCAGGTTCTGGGCGCCGAGACGGCGAGCGTGCTCGCCGAGATCGGGATCGGCGAGGCCGATCTCGCCGCCTTGCGCAACGATCGCGTCATCTAGCCGGGCCACACCGGCCACATCTCCAGGGAGGCAGCAGCATGTCCATCGACGTCGAGATCGAAGGCCATATCGCCGTCATCACCATCAACCGACCGGATCGGCTCAACGCGATGGACGCCGAACACTACCACGGCCTGTCGCAGGCATGGATGCGGGTCCGCGACGATCCCGAACTGCGGGTCGCGGTGGTTAAGGGCGGCGGCGACCGCGCCTTCACCGTCGGTGCCGACATCAAGGGCTTTCTCACCCGCGACATGGGCTTTCCCGACGTTTGGATGACCCAGCGCGATCAGATCCTCAATCGCGGCATCGAACTGTGGAAGCCGGTCGTGGCGGCGGTTAACGGCTACTGCCTGGGCGGTGGCGTCACTCTGCTGCTCGCCACCGATATCCGCATCGCCTCCGAGACGGCGACCTTCGGCCTGTCGGAGGTCAAACGCGGCATCATCGCGGGCAATGGCGGGACCCAGCGCGTGCTGTCGCAGCTGCCCTATCCGATCGCCATGGAGATGTTGCTGACCGGCGACGCGATCCCGGCCAGCGAGGCCGCCCGCTGGGGCCTGATCAACAAGGTGGTGCCGCCGGAGAAGCTGGTGGATACCGCCATGGATTACGCGCGGCGCCTGGCCAATCTGGCACCGCTCGCACTTCAGGCGGCGAAGGAACTGGCGATCCGCAGCCGCGACGTGGATCTCAATACCGGATTGCGCATCGAGCGGCTTGTCAGCGAGCTGCTGCGGCGCACCGACGACGCCAAGGAAGGCGCGCGCGCCTTCGCCGAGAAGCGCCAACCCAACTTCCAGGGACGCTAAGCGATGCGTGGGAAATATGTAATCGCCGGTATCGGCAACACCGCGTTCGGCGGCCTTCCCGGCCGCTCGACCATCTCGCTGAACGTCGAGGCGGTGCGCAACGCACTGGCCGACGCCGGCATCGGCAAGGACGTTGTCGATGCCGTGATGGTCAAGTATCCGACCTCTCGTTTCGAGTCGATGTATGCGATGAAGGTCGCCGAGGCGCTCGGGCTGATGCCCCGCATCAACTGCGTGGTCGATCAGGCTGGCGCCTCGAACGCGGGAATGATCTCCTACGCGGCGATGGCGATCGAGCATGGCCAGTGCGACGTCGCGGTGGTGTGTTTCGCCGATAATCCGAAGACGGGCAGCCGCGCCGCCTATGCCCGCTCCCGCGATCCCAACGCGGTGTTTGGGTGGTTCGGCACGCCGGCCGCTTACGCGATGATCGCGCGACGCCATATGGGCGAGTACGGCACGACGCATGCCCATCTCGGCGCCATCGCGAAAGCCTGCCGCCGCCACGGCGCGGAAAATCCGCACGCCCAGTTGCGCAAGCCGCTCAGCATTGAAGAGTATCTCGACCATCCGCTGATGGTGGCGCCGTTCCGCCGCGACGACTGCGCGCTCGTTACCGACGGCGGCGCGGCCGTCGTGGTGATGAGCCTGGAGCGCGCGCGCCAGCTGAAGGTGCACGCTCCGGTGGCGATCCTCGGCTTCGGCCAGGGACACACGGCCTGGGATGTCGCGCTGCGCCCGGACATGACGAGCACGATGCAGAAGGTCTCGGCGGCCACCGCTTTCAAGATGGCGGGCCTGACGCCGCGGGACATCGATGTCGCGCAAATCTACGACTGCTTCACCATCACTGCGTTGATGACGCTCGAAGACTACGGCTTCTGCAAGAAGGGCCAGGGCGGTCCGTTCGCCGCCGAGGGTACGCTCGAAATCGGTGGCGCCCTGCCGATGAACACCGCGGGCGGCCTGCTGTCGGAGACCGGCATGCCGGGGCTGCAACTGGTGCTGGAAGGCGTGCGGCAGATGCGGGGCGAAGCCAACCTTCAGGTGCCGCACGCGAAGACCTGCGTCGTCAGCAATCAAGGAGGCGTCATGCACACTCACTCCACCTTGATACTGGGGCAGGCGTGATGGCCGCCGAAGGCGCGGCGGCGGCCCTCCGGCCGCCAGCCGACCCGCTGTCCGATCCGTTTTGGGAGGCGCTGCGAACCTCGGGCGAGCTAACTTTCCAGAAATGCCGTCACTGCGGCAACAGCTGGCTGCCCGCGCGTAGCGAGTGTCCGCGTTGCTTGCGGGCAGACTGGGGACGCGAGACCGCCAGCGGTGCGGCCAAGTTGATCAGCTGGATCGTCTACCACCGTGCGTTCAATGACGCCTTCGCCGATCGTCTGCCGTACACCGTGGCGGTGGTGGAGCTGACTGAAGGCCCGCGCATGGCCAGCAATATTGTCGGCGTGGCCGACCCCGAAACGCTGCGTATCGACCAGCCGCTGAAGCTGGTCGTCGAGCAGGATTTCGGTACGGCGGTACCACGATTCACTCCCGTCTAAACTGACGCCAATCGATAATCAGGCAAAATAGCCGGCCTCTATATAAGTCCACCTCGGTGGGGGGAAACAGCAAGTGTTGACGATGCAAGACGCCGATGTAGGTGCGGACCTGATCGCTCGCGTGGATCGGTTGCCGGTGTGGCCCCATAGCCGATGGGTATTGTCGATTTTGGCGCTAGGTTGGTTCTTCTGTTATTTCGATATCCAGACGATTGCGTTCTCGCTGCCGAATGCCATAAAGTATTACGGTACCACCACCGCTATTGGCGCGACGACCGCAAGTCTCGGGCTGATAGGCTTTGTCGTCGGTCAACTGGGCATAAGCATCCTGAGTGACCGAGGGTCGGCGTGCCGCGCTTTTTGCCAGCATCGCCATGTACGCGCTCGGTGCGCTGTTCAATTCCTTGGCGCCCAACATTACCCTGTTCATTATCGCCCGTTTCATTAGCGGTTGTGGAATTGGGGCGTTCATTGGCGTGGCGAGCACCTACGTCAGCGAGGTTATGCCGGCGCCGGTTCGAGGCAAGTTTGCTGCGTGGATCACGCTTCCGGCCCTTATCGGCAGCAGCGGGACAGCTTTCGTGGCGCTAGCGATCGTCCCAAGCTTCGCGGACGGCTGGCGCGTTCTTCTGGCGTTGCCGGTGATCGGCCTGATCCCGCTTATTCTCGGCGCGCATGCGCTTCCGGAGTCGATCAGATGGTTGATCGAACACGACCGAATCGATGCCGCGACACAGATCGTCACTCTTATGGAGACACGAGCGCAGCGGAGACTTGGCGCAACAGAACTCCCCCCGGTTCAAGCGTCGGTCAGGACAGCCGTCTTGACCGAAGAGCGCGCGAGCTTCACGGCAATGTCGATTTTCCGGCCGCCGATCCTACGCTATACCGTCGTCTTCTTCTTCGTTTGGTTCTGGAATTATGTCGCGGTCTACGGGTTCGGTACCATGGGGGTTACGTTGCTCGTCCAACACGGCTATTCCCTTGTGCACAGCATCCAGATGGCGATCGCGGGGGGAGTCGGCTACATTGCTGGTGGAATCGTTGCTCCTTTCGTAAGCGATCGGTTCTCACGCAAATGGCCACCCTTCGTTGTGACGGTGCTTGTGGCGCTAGAGCTCCTTCTGCTCGGGATCGCCCCGGGTACTTTCCTGATCACGCTGTACTTCTTCCTTGCTGCCTTCCAGGTGGGAATCTTCGCGCCGTTGATTTACCTCTTGACTGCGGAGCACTTCCCTACCTCTGGACGAAATCTTGGCATGGCATTTTCCAATGGTGTGGCGCATGTCGGAGGGGCCATAGGGCCTTTCATGGCAACCTTCGTCGCTGCCAGGTTTGGATTCGGAGCTTTGTTCTTTGCCCTCTCGGCTTGCTTCTTTCTCTGCGCGCTCAGCCTGGTGTTCGCGAAGCAAACTACTCGACGGAATCTCGAAGAGATCATCGTGTCATGAACCGGAGTTGGGGACGAACCCGGCACACCACGACGGGCAACCTGGAGGCGATCACCATCCGCGGCGACAGCGGTGCGCTCATGCTCGATCCCAGCGCCAGGCGCCCCACAACCGGAGGAGGACACGTTTACTCACCGGTCTGTAATTAAGACGACAATTCTGTTGTACGTGACGGCAAGCGGTGCTATAGCGGGAGGATGAGACGAGACGGACGGCTGTTGGACCATGGG
>JBDTFI010000030.1:0-3468 GCA_039938035.1 Acetobacteraceae bacterium
GGCTTCGTCTACGACAGCGCCGAGCAGGCCGAGGCGACGTTCACCGGCGCGATCAGCCACTATCAGTATACCCGCTTCGCCAACCCGACCGTCGGGATGCTGGAGGCGCGGTTGGCGTCCATCGAAGGGGCGGAGGCGTGCCGCGCCACCGCCACCGGGATGGCCGCGGTGAACTGTGCGTTGATGTCGCACCTCAAGGCCGGCGATCGGATCGTCGCCTCGCGCGCGCTGTTCGGGGGATGCCACTGGATCGTCTCCACCTTGCTGCCGCGCTTCGGGATCGAGAGCGAATTCGTCGACGGCGCCGACCTCGACCAATGGCGCCGCGCGCTGGATCGTCCTACCCAACTCGTGCTGCTGGAATCACCCTCGAACCCGATGCTGGAGATGGTCGATCTGCGCGCCGTCTCCGCCCTTGCCCACGCATCCGGCGCCCTCGTCGTCGTCGACAACGTGTTCGCGACGCCGCTGTTGCAGCAGCCGATCCCGCTCGGTGCGGACGTGGTGGTCTATTCGGCGACCAAGCACATCGACGGGCAGGGCAGGGTGATGGGCGGCGCCGTGCTCGGCCGCAAGGACTGGATCGAGGGGACCTTGCAGCCCTTCCTGCGCAATACCGGGGGGACGATGGCGCCGTTCAACGCCTGGGTCCTTTTGAAGGGGCTGGAGACGCTGGGGCTGCGGGTCGATGCCGCCTCGCGCTCCGCCGCCATCCTCGCCGATCGGCTCGCCGGGCGCCGCGAGGTCGTCCGCGTGCTCTATCCGACCCGGCCGGACCATCCGCAGGCAGCACTTGCGCGGAGCCAGATGCGCGGCGGCGGCACGATGATCGCGTTCGACCTCGCCGGCGGCAAGGCGGCGGCGTTTCGGGCGCAGAACGCGCTGCGCCTGATCGCGATTTCCAACAACCTCGGCGATTCGAAGTCGCTCGTCACGCATCCGGCCACCACCACCCATATGCGGATAGGCGCCGAGGAGCGGGCGCGGCTCGGCATCACCGACGGGGTGCTCCGCCTCTCGGTCGGGCTGGAGGATGTGGAGGATCTGGCTGACGATCTGGCCCGCGCGCTCGACGCCGCCGGCCGGGACTAGGAACGGAGGGACGATGGCCGCCGACTACAGCAAGACGACGCGCGGCATCCGCGTTTCCGTGCGGTCCTTCTTCCTGGAGGACCAGTCGCGCCCGGAGGAGAATCATTTCGTCTGGGCCTATCGCGTGAAGATCGAGAACAACGGGCGCGCGCCGGTGCAGCTGATGAAGCGCACCTGGCGCATCACCGACGCGCGCGGGCGCACCCAGCACGTCCACGGTCCGGGCGTGGTCGGCGAGCAGCCGCTGCTGGAGCCAGGAGAGAGCTTCGAGTACACCTCGGGCACGCCGCTTGACACGCCGTCTGGTTTCATGACCGGTGCCTATCACATGAGTGTGCCGTCCTCGGGCGAGGCGTTCGACGTCGCGATCCCGCCCTTCAGCCTCGATAGCCCGCACCAGGGCGGCCAGGTTCACTGATCCAGGTCCACTGACAAGGAGAGTCGTCTTGGACATCGATGAGGACGCCGCGCGGCGTCCCACGCGCGAGGAAGCGGAGGCGGCGGTTCGCACGCTGCTCCGCTGGGCCGGCGATGATCCGACGCGGGAGGGCCTGCGCGACACGCCGGCCCGGGTCGCCCGATCCTATGAGGAGTTCTACGCGGGGTATCTGGTCGATCCGGTCTCCGTCCTCGAACGCACGTTCGCCGAGACCGACGGCTATGACGAGATCGTGCTGCTGCGCGACATCCGCGTTGAAAGCCACTGCGAGCACCACATGGTGCCGATCATCGGCCGCGCCCATGTCGCCTACTTGCCGCACCGGCGCGTCGTCGGCATCAGCAAGCTCGCCCGTCTGGTGGATGCGTACGCCAAGCGGCTGCAGATTCAGGAGAAGATGACGGCGCAAATCGCCAACACGATCCAGGATGTGTTGCAGCCGCGCGGTGTCGCGGTGGTGATCGAGGCCGGGCACCAGTGCATGACGACGCGCGGCGTCCACAAATCCGGCGTGACGATGGTGACCAGCCATCTGCTGGGCGTGTTCCGCGACGACCCGAACACACGGCGCGAGTTGCTCGCGATGATCGGCAACGGTGCGCCGTTCGCCGCCGGATAGGGCTATTCGGTTCCGCGCACCAGGACCATCAGATCGGTGGCGCCCGTCTCCTGCCCGGCGGCGGTAAGCAGCGCGTGCGCCTGGCCGCGATGGTGCGTCTGATGGTTGAAAAAATGCATGAGCAGGAGGGCGCGCGGCCGGCGCAGTTCCTTCTGCGCGCCGCCGCTGAACCAGGTCAGGTCCCCGGCGAGCCATGCCTCATCCACCGCCGCCGCCCACGCGGTGATGCCGGCATCCGCCTCGACGCGCGCGCGACGAAGCTCATCCCAGTCCGCGATCATCGCCGCGCTGTCGCGTTGGACGCCTGGCGGTTTCGGCCAACCGGCGAATCGGGACATCCAGATTTGATCCCCCCAGACCAGATGGCAAAGCGTGCCGTGGATGGAGGACCAGAAGGCTCCGCGGTCAGCCCGCCGCTCGGCATCGCCCAGCCGGTCCGCGGCGGCATAGAGGCGGTGGTTCATCTCGGCGTTGTAAGCGGCCATGGTGCGGACATAGCCCGGGGTGATCATCAGATCCCTCGTCTCCAGGGGGTTGATCCGCGCGCCAACATGACCGATTTTGCCGCCGCGCGACCAGGAGATAATGAATGTCTGCCACGACCACCATCGGGCCCCACTCCGACGGACATGGGCCGGAGGGCACGCGGCGCGACTTCCTGAGCATGGTCACCGGCGCCTTCGCCGCGATCGGCTGCGTCGCGGTTGCGTGGGCGCTGGTCGACACCATGAACCCGGCGGGTGACGTAATCGCCGCCGGCGCGCCGATCGATCTCGACCTCAGCAAGGTGGAAGCCGGCCAGCAGATCGTCGTGCGCTGGCGCGGCAACCCGATCCTGATCGTCAACCGCACGCCGGAGATGCTGAAGACCCTGCAAGACCCGAAGCTCGTGTCGGTTCTCGCCGACCCGAACTCCAGGGTGCATCAGCAACCACCCTACGCCGAGAACTGGCACCGCTCCGCCAGCCCGGAATACGCGGTGATGGTCGGCATCTGCACGCATCTGGGCTGCCTGCCGCAGTACCTGCCCAAGCCGGACCCGGCCGAGCCGGCGCCCAACTGGCCGGGCGGCTATCTTTGCCCATGCCACGGATCGAAATACGACCTCGCCGGGCGGGTCTATCAAAACGTGCCGGCGCCCGACAATCTGCCGGTGCCGCCCTATAACCACGTCAGCAAGACGGTCATCCGCATCGGCGAAAACCCGCCGGGGGACACGTTCGAGCTGTCCGAAGTCGCGGTGATCTGACGCTTGCCCTCACCCGGCGCTTCGCGCCGACCTCTCCCGCGAGGGCGGGAGAGGTGAGAGTTCGCCTCT
>JBDTFI010000031.1:0-5638 GCA_039938035.1 Acetobacteraceae bacterium
TGCGCGGTGCGCCAGGACCTGGTCCGCACGTTGTATCGCCTGCTCACCCGCCGGGCCGACGGGGATTTGCCGCCGTTCCGCCGGATCGTCGTGGAGACCAGCGGCCTCGCCGAGCCGGCGCCGATCCTCTACACGCTCGCGGCCGATACGAATCTCGAGCGTGCCCTGCGCCTTGCCGCGGTCCTCACGTTGGTCGATTCCGTGGCGGGGTTGGCGACGCTCGACCGCTACGCCGAGGCGACGGCACAGGCAGCGCTCGCCGACCGCCTGCTGCTGACGAAGACGGATCTTGCCACGCCGCCGCCGGCGCTGATCGAACGCCTCGCCGCGCTGAACCCGAACGCCGAGTGGGCGCGGGCCGACGACGATCCGGCGCACGCGCTGTTCGGCTCCGTGCCGCACACTCGCCCCCGGGGCCGGCTGTTCGCGGCATCCGCCGACCACACGCACGGCATCGGCAGCTTCGCGATCGCGTTGCGCCGACCGATGAGCAGGCTCGACTTCGCCCGGGCGCTCGGCGGCCTCGCACGCGACCGCGGCGATGACCTGCTGCGGGTGAAGGGCATCGTCGCTTTCGCCGATCGCCCGGACCGGCCGGCGGCGATCCACGCGGTGCAACACACGCTGTATCCGCCCGACTGGCTCGACGGCTGGCCCGACGAGGAGCGCACCGGGCGACTGGTGTTTATCACGCGCGGCATCGATCGCGACGACGTGCTGGCGCGGTTCGCGGCGGGCGACCCGATCCCACGCCATTGACGCCCTCGGGCCGGTGCCGGAGACTCGCCGCCGACCCCAGCGGAGAATATCATGCCGAGCGACTACACAGTAGGCGACCTCGTCGCCGAGTTCCTGTCGGCGTGCGGTGTAACCACCGTGTTCGGCATCGCCTCGGTCCACAACATTCCGATGCTCGACGGAATCGGCCGGCGCAACGCGATCCGCTTCATGATGGCGCGCGGCGAGTTGGGCGGGGCGCACATGGCCGACGGCTACGCACGCGCTTCTGGCGGTCTCGGCGTGATCTTCTCCTCGACCGGACCCGGGGCGGCGAATGCCGTGGGTGGGTTGTTCGAGGCGCGGTTCGCCGCCTCCCCGGTGCTGCACATCACCGGCCAGACCTCGACGCGGTTCGTCGACCGCGAGTTGGGCACGGTGCATGACGCATACGATCAGCTCGGGATGCTGCGTTCGGTCTCCAAGAGCGCCTATCGCATCCGCGCCGCCCAGCAGGCGCTGGGCGTCCTGACCCGCGCGGCGACCGAGGCGCTGACGCCGCCGATGGGGCCGGTCAGCGTCGAGGTGCCGATCGACATCCAGCGCATGCCGATCCCGCGCCCCGCCCTGCTGGACGGCTTCACGCTGCCGCTGGCGCCGCCGCGCGCGCCGGCCGAGACCGAACTGGACGAGCTGGCCGCGAGGGTGCGCCGGGCGCGCCGCCCCCTGCTGTGGGTCGGCGCCGGGGCGCGGCACTGCGGCGCCGAGGTGCGCCGCCTGCTCGACATGGGCTTCACCATGATCAACAGCCTGCAAGGCCGCGGCGTGGTCCCGGAGGACGATCCGCGCAGCCTCGGCGCGCTGCACGGCAACGGGATGCCGGGCGTTCAGGAATTCTACCAGACCGTCGACCTGATGGTCGCGGTGGGCGCGCGGGTGCGTGGGCAGGAGACCGGTGATTTCGCGGTCAAGCTGCCGCCCCACCTGATCCAGATCGACATCGACCCGCTGGCCAACGGACGCACCCATGCCAACGAGTATTTCGTCTGCGGCGATGCGCGGCTGGCGCTGCGCGGGCTGATCGCGCGGATCGAGGGCGATTTCGCCGTCGAACCCGGATACCAGCGCGAATTCGCCGACATGAAGCAGCGCGTGCGCGCCGACTTCCTGGCCTCGCTCGGCGTCTACGGGACGTTCCCGGACCAGCTTCGCGCGGTGCTGCCGCGCGATGCGATCTTCGTGCGCGACATCACCCAGAGCCATTCCACCTGGGGCAACCGCGTCTTCCCGCTGACCGACCCGCATCAGAACATTTATCCGGTCAGCGCCGGGATCGGTCAGGGCTTGCAGCTCGGCATCGGCGCCGCGGCGGCGGCGAAGGGACGGAAGACCCTGGTCCTCACCGGCGACGGCGGCTTCTTCCTGAACGTGGGCGAGCTGTGGACGGCGGTGCAGGAGAAGCTGGATGTGACGGTCGTGATCATGAACGACCAAGGCTATGGCGTCATCAAGCGCATTCAGGACTCGACACAAGGAAGGCGCTTCTTCGCCGATCTGCAAAGCCCCGACCTGGGACGGCTGGCCGCACTGTCGGACATTCCGTTCTGGAAGGTCGAGCGAGCGGACGAGTTTGGCGCGACGGTGGGAAAGGCGCTGGCGCATACCGGGCTGAGCATGGTCGAGGTGGACATGCACAAGGTGGGCGAATTCCCGGCGTACTATCCGTTCAGCCAGCGCCGGTGATGCCAGGGGGTGTTTGATGGGCTTGCAAAATTGCCTGTGACGTGTTAGTTATCTGTAGTGATTGACGAGGCTGCCTGGCATGAGCGATCGGTATGGCTCCGGTGACGACCTGGTCCTGCCGTTCCTGTTCGTACCGCACGGGGAGCCGGAGTCGCCGGAGGTCGCGGCGTTCAAGTCCCGCTATCCTGACTGGTTCAGCATCCCGGCCGACTTCGTGGCGCATGACGACCCGGAGCAACCGGACGACGCTTTCGCGTCGCCTGACGAGCAGGAGCGGTCGGAAGCGCCACGCCCGAAGGGGATCGAGCAAGACGACACGTCATCGGCGCTGCGGGCGTTCCAGCGGGCCAATGCACTGCACGGCGATCCGGTCGCCGCGCTCCGCGCGTTGCGGGACGCGCCGGATGCGTTCGCCGATGACGCGCTCGGCGAACAGGTGGTTGATCAGTCCGGCAAGGAGCCTGGAACAAAGGTTCCCACCGGGAGCGCTTTCCCCCTCCCCTTGCGGGAGGGGTTGGGGGAGGGGTCGCGCTGTATGGATCGGTCAGTCGTTGGCGCGGTTGATATATAACAAATGATAAGGAATACTGATAGATCACATCAAATGCGCCCGTTGTCCGGCGTCGCTTCGGACTATCTCAACGGGTTGGTCAGTCTGGGGGTGCTGGTCCAGAAAATCGAGGCACTGCTTGGGGTGATCGGTGACAGGGAGTTCCGGGATGCGCTTTGATGACCTACTGGCGCTCGACGAAGTTCATGCCAGGACCCGCATTGGCGATTTCGACTTCGCAAAATATGGTAAGCCGGTCGTTGATTCTGCTGTGCATGCAATAATCAATAAAACGCATGCATACAGCACTTGGCAACGTAAACCAGATTAGGGGACGCTGTCATTTTGGGGCTTCCAGCGCGGCTGCGGGAGCCTTGGAGTCAGTAAAGCAAGAAGCCCCTCCAGTAACCGGACCGCGGACGGCGGGCAGCCGGAGATACTTTTCACCCGGTGACCGCGCTGCGAATAAGTCCAGCGGCCTCCTCCACCTGCGTCGCCGTCACGTCGAGGTGCAGGCAGGCGCGCGCGCGGTACCGCGCGGACACCGACACCAGCACCCCCGATGCGCGCAGCCGGGCGGCGAGCGCTGCGGCGGTTATCGCCGCCTCCTCAGTGTCGAAAAACACCAGATTGGTTTCCGGCTGCTCCACCCGCAGCCCCGGGATCTGCGCGAGCGCCCGCGCCAACGCGCGCGCATTCGCATGGTCGTCGTCCAGCCGCTCCACGTTATGATCGAGCGCATAGAGACACGCGGCGGCGCACATCCCGCCTTGACGCATTGACCCGCCGAGGCGCTGCTTCCACCGCCACCCCTGACCGATGAAGGTGGAGGTTCCGCACAGCACCGCGCCCAGCGGTGCGCCCAACCCCTTGGTGAAATCCAGCCACACGCTGTCGTAGCCCTCCGCGATCTCCGCCGGTGCGACCCGCAGCGCGACCGCCGCGTTCAACACGCGCGCGCCGTCCATGTGCGTGGCCATCCCGTGCGCGTGCGCCACTTCCGCGACCGCGTGCAGCCGCTCGACGGGCCAGCACGCGCCGCCGCCCCGGTTCGCGGTCTGCTCCACCTCCACCAATGTCTGCGGCGGCGAATAGCGTCCACCCGGACGGATCGCCGCCGCCAACGTGTCGGCGTCGAACTGCCCACGCGCGCCGCGCAAACCGCTCACCATCACGCCCGCGATCGCCTGGCAGGCGCCGCCCTCGCTGGTGATGATGTGCGCCTCCTCATGGGCGAGCACCTCGTCGCCCGGGCGGCAATGCGTGGCGATGGCGACCTGATTCGCCATCGTGCCGGATGGCAGGAACATCGCCGCCTCCTTGCCCAGCAGTGCGGCGACGCGATCGCACAACGCCCACACGGTCGGGTCCGACCCGCCCTGCTCGTCGCCGAGCGGGGCGTCCATCATTGCCGCCTTCATCGCCGGCGACGGCATCGTCTGAGTATCAGATGAGAGGTTGACGCGGATCGAGGAGGCGTCGAACCGGGCGGGCTCGAAACTCATGATGGTGCTCCGGTTATGTGGGCGATCAATGCGTCGGGATAGGCCGGCGGCGCGTTGCCGCGCCAGGCGACGTGCTGGTCGGGGCGCGACAGCACCAGTTTGTGCCGATAGGCGGCGTCGTTTGTCCGTACGTCCAGCACGGTCATCGGAACCTTCCGGCGAGCGGCGGCTTTCAGGATCGGCTCGGCATCCGCCGTCGGATCGAGGCGCAGCAGGGTGAACCAGGGTCCCAGCGCGTCATAGAGCGAGACTCCGCGCAGCCACAGATGCGGCGTGCGACAGCCGGGCACGTCCGATTGCGTGAAACGGTCCATCGTGTAGGGGGGTGCCTCGCCGTCATGGGCGATAATCGGCGAGCGATCGTAGAAATACCCGAAGTTCAGGCCGCCGCAGCAATATTGCGGCGTGTTTAGCGCGACGAGTTCCGCGCCGAATGCCGCGCGGGCCGCGTCGCCCGTCGGTCCGGCCTCCTCGATCATCGGAGGAACCGCGCCGCGTGCGCGCGACAGCGCCTGCGCGGTCTGCATCGCGTAGCGCGACACCTGCTCGGTGATCGGCTGGCGCTCCGCCTCGTGCGCGTCCAGCAACCGCGGGTTCGCCCAGCCCCCGAGCACCGCGGCCACCTGCCACGACAGGTTCATCGCATCGGCGATCCCGGCGTTCATCCCGTACCCCGCGAACGGCACCCAGATATGCGCCGAATCGCCGCAGATGAACACACGCCCCTTGCGAAACCGATCGGCGAGGAGGCGCCGTCCCGTCCAGTCCTCCTTGCTTAGTATCTCAAAAGCGAAATCGTCGCCGACCCCGATTATGTCGCGCAAGCAGCGATCGCGGTCGACCGCGTCGAAGCCTGTCTCGTCGGGTCGCAGGTAGTTGTGGACCAGCCAGGTCTCGCGCCCGTCGATGGCGAATATGTTGGCGCTGCGGCGCGGATTGAGCGACTGCGTGGACCATGCCGGGGGCGACTGCATCCGGGCGAGCAGGTCGGGTGCGCGTATGTAGCTCGACTGGGTGCGCCCGACCACCGCATCGCCCGCCAGTTTCGCGCCGATCGCGCGCCGGACCTCGGAATCCGGCCCGTCGCAGCCGATCATGTAGGCGCAGTCGATCGCGAACGCCG
>JBDTFI010000032.1:0-3291 GCA_039938035.1 Acetobacteraceae bacterium
GGCGAGATCGGCTGATGGATTTGTGGACAACGCAAGCGCGTTGCCCACACCTCCACAGCCGCCACATCAGCGGAAGCAGATGTAGGTCTATGTCAAAGGTGAAGAGCCCGGCGCATCGTCGGCGGGACGCATAGCCTCGGGCGTTGCGGCAGGCGGCGATGTGCCACGCAGCGGCTCGTCACTGTCGCGCTTGCTGTCGCTGGGGCTTTTGAGCTTGCGTGGCGTGCGAGCAGCAGCAGCCCTGCGCCGATAGCTTTCGACGTTCATCTCGAAGATCGTTGAATGGTGGACGAGGCGGTCGACGGCGGCGAGCGTCATGGCGGGATCGCCGAGCATCGGTAGATGCCTCAACGCTTGACCGGCGAGTCGCTGAGGTCTGGGTCGTTGACCCGCATCATCCGCTGTATGGCGGCTGCTTTCCGGTCAGCGAACGACGCTCTGGACGGGGACCGTCGCTGATCGTCATCCGGCTGCCGGACGGGCGAGAGCGAGCGATCTCCCGTGCAGCCACCGCCTTTTCTCCTGCGTCCGATGATCTGACGGCGGCGGCGAGTCGCCTGGCACACATTTCGGTGCGCACGCTTCTGCCCTTGGCGAATCACGTCCGCGCTGTGCTGGCCTCCAGGAATGCGGATCTCGAAGGCAGCGGCGGACGCGACCTCGATCGGATGCCCGTCGAGCAGGACGGCGTCGCCCGGACCGCCGCCACGCCTGTGGCCGCAGCTTCCGGTCGAGACGCGGCGTCAACTGGCGCAGCACGTGGGACAGCTCGTGCAACGTCTGCGGCAGGGCCCCGTCCGGTCAGAGGAGAGCCATCTTGCTGAGCACGACGTTGTCGACCGATGAACGCATCACGACCGCTCATCGCGCCAAACTGGCGTATGTGTATGTCC
This sequence comes from Acetobacteraceae bacterium, assembly GCA_039938035.1. GTDB lineage: Bacteria > Pseudomonadota > Alphaproteobacteria > Acetobacterales > Acetobacteraceae > DATFDN01. The sequence continues at coordinate 894 of JBDTFI010000032.1, forward strand.
GGCAGTCATCGCCCGGGCAGGTCCGTCACCATCAAGAAAGCACGGAGCTGCAGTATCGGCTGGTCGAGCGAGCGGCCATGTTCGGCTGGCCACGCGAGCGAGTTCACGTCATCGATGACGATCTTGGCAAGTCCGGGGCGTCCAGCAAAGATCGGTACGGCTTTCAGACGCTGATCGCTGAGGTCGGCCTCGGCAAAGCCGGCCTTGTGATGAGCCTGGACGCGTCGCGGCTCGCCCGCAACAGCCGGGATTGGCATCAGCTCCTCGAGCTGTGCTCGCTGTTCGGCGTTCTGATTGCCGATGGCGAACGGCTATACGATCCGGCGGCATACCATGACCGGCTGCTCCTGGGCCTGTCGGGGATCATGAGCGAAGCGGAATTGCATCAGATCAAGATCCGACTGCATCAAGGAGAACGCCAGAAGGCGGCGCGGGGCGAGCTGCGGCTGCCGCTTCCCGCCGGGCTGATCCACCCCCGCGATGGCAGCGTTACCTTCAATCCGGACGAGGAGGTGCAGGAGCGGCTGCGCTTGGTCTTCGCAAAGTTCCGGGAGCTGCGCAGTGCCAAGGCCGTCATGCGATATCTGCGGCGGGCAAACCTGCTGCTTCCGGTGCGGCCACTGAACGGTCCGGCGCCACATGACGTTGTCTGGCAACCGGCGGATAGTGCCCGCGTGATCCACATCCTGAAGAACCCGGCCTATGCTGGTGCCTACGTCTATGGCCGCCGACGCCCGGATCCGCTGCGGCGGCAACCCGGCAGTGACCGGATCGGGACGGCAGCCGTCGCGCCAGAGGATTGGTCGATCTGTCTCAAGGATGCCCATCCGGCTTACGTCGAGTGGGACGAGTTCATGGCGAACCGAAGGCAACTGGCGGACAATGTCGGTCGCTACGATGCAGGCCGGCCCGGTGCACCGCGCAAAGGCAACGCTTTGCTGCAGGGGATTGTAAGCTGTGGACGGTGTGCCCGCCGCATGTGCCTGCGCTACTCAGGACCTCACGGCGACTACCCCGTCTATGTCTGCGTTGCCGATCGCAGCTCAGAAGGGCGGCCAAGATGCCAGGAGGTAAGGGCTCTTGCCGTCGACGACGAGGTTGAACGGCTGCTCCTGACGGCGTTGACACCGAACCGGATTGCGCTGGCTGTCGCCGCTTTGGGCGAGATTGAAGGAGAGACCCGAGCGATGGAGCGGCAATGGTCGCTCAAGCGCGAGCGGGCTCGCTTTGATGCCGAGCGCGCGCGTCGCCAATATGATGCCGTCGAGCCCGAGAACCGCTTGGTTGCGCGGTCGCTGGAGCGGGCTTGGGAGGAGCGGCTGAGGCGTGCGGACCAAGTCGAACAGGAATATGACGCATGGCGCCGCAACCAATCGGTCTCGATCTCCGACAGCGATCGGCGGGAGATCCTGGCGCTCGGCGAGGACCTACCTCGCCTTTGGCACGCTGCGAGCACCGGAGCAGCTGACCGCAAGCAGATCGTTCGATTGGTCATCAAGGACGTTACGCTGGATCAGAAGCAGCGGCGCGGCTACGTCTGGATCAAAGTCATCTGGCAGACCGGCGCTGTAAGTGAGCACTGGCTGCAACGAGGTGTGCAAAACTACGCGCAGCATGCCGATCAGGACAGGTTACGGCAGCGTATCACCGAACTGAACGGCCTGCAGAACATGGACGGCGAGATCGCCAACATCCTCAACAAGGAGGCGTTCCGCACAGCTCATGGGCCGCCGTTCTCCGGCAAGATGGTCCACTGTTTGCGGAAGCGATGGCAGATCCCGACGGTTAAGATCAACGGAACGGCAGCGAACCCACGTCGATGGCCTGACGGAAGCTACTCAGTGCAGGGCGCGGCCGCGGTCATCGGCATCACACCGCAGGTCATATTCGACTGGCTCCGAAGGGGCTGGCTCACAGGCAAGCAGCTTGCCAAAGGCATGCCTTGGCAAATCGCACTTTCGCCTGATCAGGCGGTCGAACTCAGGGCGAAAGTTCGACGTACCAGTCGGTCGAAGAGAGCGGCATCATGAAAGCTTCGAGTCGCCGAAGACGCTCGGCCATTCGCCGAATGCGAGATTGGTGGTGACGATCACCGAGGTGCGTTCGTAGAGGCGGCTGACGGTGTGGAACAGCAGCTGCCCGCCGGCCTGGGCGAAGGGCAGATAGCCGAGCTCATCGAGGACAACGAAGTCCAGACGGGTGAGATAATCGGCGAGCCGCCCTTGCCGACCAGCACGCCCCTCGGCCTCGAGCCGGTTGACCAGATCGACGGTGGTGAAGAATCGGCCGCGAGATCCGGCGCGGATACAGCTTCGTGCGATCGCGATCGCCAGGTGCGTCTTGCCGGTGCCAGTCCCCCCAACCAGGACGAGGTTGCGTTGCTGAGCGATGAAGTTGC
>JBDTFI010000033.1:0-2932 GCA_039938035.1 Acetobacteraceae bacterium
CCCGAACAGGGCTGGATCGAGCTGGCGGAACAGCCGGCTGAACGTGTCGTGGCTGGGCACGCCGTTCGCCAGCTTGAGAAAGCGGCGCAGGAACGGCTCCTTCGCCTTCGCGAACAGCGCCATGTCCTCAGCACCCTGGCCGCCACTCAGCACCGCGCACAACGCGATCATCAGAAGCTCATGGAAGTCATGCAGCGCGGCGTTACCGGTTCGCGGGTCATCAAGACCCTCCCAGCATCCGACAAACTGATCCAAGGTCGTCCCCCCGCGGGCGTTTCACACGCCAACGGGTAGAATCGATCACGCCCGAGCCGCACAAGCCCCGATCCGCCGGTTAAGCCATTTCCAAGTGCGATTCGCCTTCCCTAACCCCTCCCGCAAGGGGAGGGGGATCGCGAATGGGAGTCTCCCCCTCCCCTCGCGGGAGGGGTTAGGGGAGGGGTGGTTTCGGCCGTTGTGAAACCTCCCCCGTCAACGAGCGCTCGCCACTTTCGGGAGCACATCCTCCGCCAAAATCTGCATCTGCTCGAGCGCGACCTCCTTCGGCGTGCCCGCGAGATGCACGCTGACGCAGAAATAATTCACCCCAAAGCGCCGGCGCAGCGCCAGGATCTGCTCGGCCACCTCGTCAGGCGTGCCGAGCAGGAAGCGGTCGTTGAGCAGTTCGTCGAACGCCACGCCGAAATTGTCGGCTTCGGGCATCACCTTGTCCTGGCCCCAGGCGCGATAGGCCTTGTACTTCGCCTCCAGCGCCGGACGCGCGAGGCGGATGGCTTCCTCGCGCGAGCGCGCGATGAAGGTTTCGCGCATCATCGGCAACTCGGCGGGGAACGGCTTGCCGCTCCGGTCCAGTTCGGCGCGGTAAAGCGCCATCTGCTTGTCGAGCGTGGCGAGCGTGTTGTGCGGGTTGATGAACCAGGCATCGGCCATCCGCGCGGCGCGGCGGATGCCGATATCGGCGTTGGCGCCGATCCAGATCGGTGGCATCGGCTTTTGCACCGGCTTGACCGTGCAGTTCGCGCCGTCGAGCGCGAAATGCGAGCCGGTCATGGTCACGAAATCCTCGGTCCAGAGGCGCTTGATGGCGTCGAGATTCTCCTCGAACCGCTTGCCCGCCTCCTTGAGCGTGGTGCCGAACGCCTTGAACTCCACGTCGCGGTAGCCGATCCCGGCGCCGAAGATCAGCTTGCCGTCGCTCATGACGTCCAAGGTCGCGAGCTGCTCGGCGAGGTCGAGCGGCTTGTGCATCGGCAGCAGCACGACCCCGGTCAGCAGCCGCAGCCGGGGCGCCACGGCGGCGCACTGCGCGAGGAATGGAATCTGCTGGAGCATCTGGAACGGATGGGAGCTGTAGTGCGACGCTTTGCCCACCGCGTCGAACCCCAGCGCCTCGGCACGGCGGACCATCTTGAGATCATCCTGGTGGCGCGCGACAATATCCTCGCCTTGCGGGTACTGGCCGCGCATCAGGAGGGCGAATTTCACGGCTCCTCCTCGAAGATGCCGGCCAGATCGATCCCCGGCGGATCGAGACGCAGCCTGCCGTCATAAATGATGCGGGTGGCGATGGCGCCGGCGGCGTCGCGTTCGTGATGAACGACCACGCGCGTCTTGACGTTGGCAATCAGGTAGTGGCGGACACTCGGAATGCGGAAATAGTCGATAAGCTTGTCGCCTACGTCGCGATACGCGGTAGAGGGAGAGAGCACTTCCACCACGATCAACGGGTCAGTCACGACGAGCGCATCGTCGGGCAACCTGTCCCCACAACGTACCAGCGCATCAGGCTCATAGAGCGTGTCCGCGTCCACCTGAACCGCCATTCCGTCGATGAACGCCTCGCAATCAAGGCCGGCCTTCTCGATAGCTTCGGAGAGCCTGCGGAAGATGCGGCCCTTGGTGCGCGCATGGACCGACCGCTCGGGTGACATCGCGACGATTTCGCCCGCCACCAGCTCATAATGCTCGGTCTCGGGGCGCGCCATCGCCCACGGAATGAACTCCTCGACCGTCATTCGCTTCGGCACGGGATCGGCCATCAGTCCCCTCCTTCGCGCAGCTCCTCGCCCGCGAGCCGCTCCAGCACCCGCGTCATCTCGGTATGATCGGCGTCCGATCCCAGCATCGCCAGGGCCGCGACGATCAGCTCCTTGCACAGCGCCGACACCGGTGCCGGAGTCGCCGTCTCGCGGCCAAGTTCCAGCGCGATCGAGACATCCTTGTGCAGCAGCCCCATCGTGAACCCGGCATCGAAGCGGCGCGACAGCACGAACTGCTTGAACTTCTTCTGCGTCGAGTTGTTCATGCCCGTAGCGGCGTTCAGCACATCGACCATCACCGCCGGATCGAGCCCGAAGCGCTGGCCGATCAGCAGCGCCTCGATGCCGATCAGGAACCCGCCGGTGGAAACCAGGTTGTTCAGCGCCTTCATCGCCTGCCCCGACCCGACCGCGCCGGTCCGCAGCACCGTCGCACCCATCGACTGGAGCACCGGCAGCACGCGATCGATCACCGCCGCATCGCCGCCCGCCATGATGGCAAGCTGCCCGGTCCGCGCGCGCGGCACGCCGCCGGAGACCGGCGCGTCGATCAGGTGCCCGCCCAGGCTGGCGACGCGCTCGGCGAGCAGCTGCGTGACCGTCGGAACCCCCGAGCTCATCTCGATCACGACCGTGCCCGGCCGCATACCGGCCAGCAAATTGTCATCGCCGTCCTCCAAGACCGTGCGCACGATGGCGCTGGTCGGCAGCACCGTCACGATGACGTCGGAACGCGCGGCAAGCTCGCGCAGGCTATCCGGCGCGCCGCCGCCGATCTGCTGGACGAAGTTGTTCGCCACCTCGCGGCGGGAGTCGTTCACGAGCACCGCGAAGCCGGCGCGCACGAGGCAGGCGGCCATCGGCCAACCCATGTTGCCCACGCCGACGAAGCC
>JBDTFI010000034.1:0-4512 GCA_039938035.1 Acetobacteraceae bacterium
TTCGCTGCGCAGGATATCGCGATGCACGCCCTTCGGGCCATTCTGGAAGCAGGCCGTCCCCCACTACGGCAGAAATCTAAGGTGCTCGCGATGAAGGCTCGAACAGCGACCCTGAAAGCGAACCCCGTCGCGGTCGCTCGTACCGCGCCGACGGCGGCTGGGAAAGCGCCCCCGGGCGGCCATAACGTCACGCCCTGGCTGATTGTGGTGCTTGCCGTCGTTCTCTGCTCGGGCGCTTTGTTCGGGTACGACCAGGGTGTCATCTCCGGTGCGCTGGATGGCATAAAGGCGACATTCTCGCTCAGTTCGCTGTTGGTCGAGGTGGTCACGAGTTGGGTCACACTCGGCGCACTGTTCGGCGCGCTCGCAGGCGGCGAACTGGCCGACCGGCTCGGGCGCAAGCGCGCGTTGCTGATTGCCGGCGCGATGTTCACTCTTGGTTCCTTCGTGGAAGCGCTCGCACCCGCGACGGTGATCCTGGTGGGAGGCCGGCTGATCGTCGGTGCGGGGGTTGGTGTGGCTGCCGTCGCCGCGCCGCTCTACGCCGCCGAACTGGCGCCGACGTCCTTGCGTGGTCGCTTCGTGTCCTCTTACCAGCTCGCGATCGCCGTCGGGATCTTCGTCGCCTACCTGGTCGCCGGCCTCCTATCGAAGGGTGACGCCTGGCGTTGGATGCTCGGTGCCTCCGCCGTACCGGGGCTGATGTTGTTCGTCGCGGCGCTGGTGACGCCTGAATCGCCGCGCTGGCTGATGAAGATGCACCGCCGCCCTGAAGCGGCCGCGGAATTGCGCAAGATCCGCGCGGGTGCCGACGCGAAGCGTCTCGACGCGATCGAGGCAGCGTTGCGCAAGGAGGGCGGCCGTGCCTCCTGGGGCGAGGTTTTCCACAAGCGATGGCGCCGTCCGTTGCTGATCGGGGTCGGGCTCGCCGTTCTCCAGCAGATCACCGGCATTAATGCGATCATCTACTACGCAGACCAGATCTTCGCCTCCGCCGGATTCATCTCGCGATCGTCGCAAGCGACCGTGACCCTGTGGGCAGTCGGTGCCGTGAACGTGCTTGCGACACTGATCGCCATTGCCTTCATCGACCGCCTCGGACGGCGAAAGCTGCTGCTCGCCGGTCTGCTTGGGATGGGCATCAGCCTTGCCGTGGTCGGCGTCGCGTTCCGGTTCATTGGAAACGCCGCTGCCGGCAAGGCCGCTGTGGCGCCGAGCGGCGCGGGCGTCGTGACCCTCTTCGCCCTGGTCGCCTTCATCATCTGCTTCGCGTTTTCGATGGGGCCGGTCGTGTGGACCGTGATCAACGAGATCTTTCCAGGGCACATTCGCGGCCGTGCCGTCGCGGTGGCCACGGCGGTCAACTGGGGCTCGGCTTTCCTGGTCAGCCAGGGATTCCTGTCCTTGATTGGCGCGATCGGTAATTCATTCACGTTCTGGCTCTTGGCGCTGTTCTGCGGTCTCGGATGGATATGGGTCTACCGCGCGGTGCCGGAGACCAAGGGACGATCGCTGGAACAGATCCAGCAGATTTGGAACGAGCAGGAAGCCTGATGCTGCTCGCTGGCGACACCGGCGCTACCACGACTCGGCTGGCCCTCGTTTCCGCGGAAGCCGGGCCGCGTAAGTTCGTGGCCGAGCAGGAGTTCCGCAGTGCCGACTTCAAAGGGTTGCAGCCGATCGTCGAGGCATTCCTGGCCAGCAACGGCGAACGGCCCACCTCCGCGTGCTTCGACGTGGCAGGTCCAGTGATTGCGGGTCACGCCCACCTGACGAACCTCCCGTGGGATCTGGAAGAGGCGGGTTTGTGTCGCGACCTCGATTTGGATCGCATCACCCTGCTCAATGACCTGGAAGCGATCGCCCATGCGGTGCCGCATCTGCAGTTAGGGGAGACGGTCGAGGTCAATGCCGGCTGTGCCGTGGAGCATTCCCCGATCGCAGTGCTGGCCCCCGGAACCGGGCTCGGCGAAGCCTTTCTGATCTGGAACGGGCGCGACTACGTCGTCTGCGCCTCGGAGGGCGGTCACGCCGACTTCGCACCAACGAATCAGGTCCAAGCTGGCCTTTGGACATTTCTGACCGAGCGCTTCCGTCACGCTGCGTACGAACGGGTTTGCGCCGGCTCCGGCCGACCGAACGTCTACGACTACGTACGGTCGCGTGACCCGTCCTCGGAAAGCGATCAATGCGGCGCTGCTCGGCGCTGCGATCTACGGGCTACACCATCCCGCCGGACGCCAATTGCCCAGCATCGGCGGCCATCTCGAAACGCCGAAAAGCAATCGATGACGGCCCGTCCGCCGTCTTGCGATCCACCCTCACTTCACGGTGCAAGCACCACCCCGGTGGAACCCCAAAGGAGCCACATCATGCCTTCAGACGCACCCAGGACACTGAACCGGCTCGGTCAGAGCCTCTGGCTCGACAACATTACGCGTGATTTGCTCGATAGAGGAACGCTACAGCGCTACATCGACACGCTGTCGGTGACGGGGCTGACCTCGAACCCGACGATCTTTGATCACGCGATCTCGCGCAGCGATTCCTATGATGCCGAGATCCATCGCCAGCTCGATGCGGGCCGGTTGGGAGAGGCGTTGTTCTTCCATCTGGCTTTGCAAGACCTAACCCGCGCCGCCGACCTGTTCATGCCCGTTTACGCCCGGACCGCCACGGTCGATGGCTTCGTTTCGCTCGAAGTGTCGCCGCTGCTCGCCTACGACACCTCGGCCACGGTGCGACAGGCGAAGGCGCTGCACGCGCAGGCGAACCGCCCCAACTTGTTCATCAAGATTCCCGGCACCGCGGAAGGCCTGCCTGCCATCGAGGAGGCCATCTTCGTCGGGGTTCCGGTGAACGTGACCCTACTGTTCTCCACCGAGCAGTACAAGGCGGCCGCGAATGCCTACCTGAAGGGGCTGGAACGCCGGGTGGCGGCCGGGCTTTCGCCTGACATCCGGTCCGTCGCGTCGCTGTTCGTCAGCCGTTGGGACCGCGCCGTCGTGGACAAGGTTCCGCCCGCCTTGCGCAACACGCTGGGCATCGCAGTCAGCCAACAGGCCTACAGGGCGTATCGCGACGTACTGGAGAGCGACCGGTTCCAGCGTCTGGTGAATGTTGGCGCGCGGGCGCAGCGGCTGCTGTTCGCCAGCACGGGCACCAAGGACAAGAGCGCATCGGACACATTGTACATCTCCGGTCTTGCTGCGCCGAACACGGTTAACACCATGCCGGAGGAGACGCTGCTCGCCTTCGCCGATCGCGGCACCGTCCCAGATCCGCTGCCGCGCGCCGGTGGCGGCGCCGAAGCATCGCTTGCCGCCCATACCAGGGCCGGGATCGACCTGACCGCGCTGGCCGCCCAACTGCAGTCCGACGGCGCCAAGGGCTTCGTCGACTCCTGGCACGACTTGCTCGGCGCGATCGATGCCAAAAGCCAGGCGCTGGCCTGACACAACGGAGAACGCCGATGTCCGCCCTTACCGGCTCGCCCGCGTGGCAGGCCCTCATCGCCCATTATGCCCGCATCAAGGACGTGCATCTGCGCACCCTGTTCGCCGACGACCCGGGGCGAGCAACGCGCTTCGCTGCCGAGGGGGCCGCCCTGTTCCTCGACTACTCGAAGAACCGCATAACCGACGAGACGCTGCGGCTCTTGCTGGCGCTTGCCGAGGAGCGCGGCGTGGCCAAGCGGCGCGACGCGATGTTCGCCGGCGAGAAGATCAACACGACGGAACGCCGCGCCGTGCTGCACGTCGCGTTGCGCGCGCCCCGCGGCGACCACATCGAGGTTGACGGCGCCGACGTGGTCCCGGACGTGCACAAGGTGCTCGACGCGATGACCGATTTCGCCGCGCGCCTGCGCAGCGGTACTCTCACCGGCCATACCGGCAAACGCATCCGCAACGTCGTCAATATCGGTATTGGCGGGTCTTATCTGGGGCCCGAAATGGCCTATCGGGCAATGCGTCCGTTCAGCGACCGGTCGATGACCTTCCGCTTCGTCGCCAACGTGGACGGCGCGGATTTGACCGAAGCTACCCTGGACCTGGACGCCGCGGAGACGCTGTTCATCGTGTCGTCCAAGACGTTCACCACGCTGGAGACGATGACCAACGCGGCCGCGGCACGCATGTGGCTGTTGCAGAAGCTCGGCCCGGATGCAGCGGTCGCCAAGCACTTTGCCGCGGTCTCCACCAATATCGAAGCCGCGACCAAGTTCGGGATTGATCCGAGGCATATCTTCGGTTTCTGGGATTGGGTTGGCGGCCGCTACTCGATGGACAGCGCGATCGGCCTGTCCACGATGGTGGCGGTCGGGGCCGAGAACTTCCGGGCCATGCTGAGCGGTTTCCACGCCATGGACGAGCACTTCCGCACCGCCCCGGCGGCCAGCAATCTGCCGATGCTGCTGGGACTGCTGACGGTCTGGTACAACAACTTCTTCGGCGCCCAGACGATCGGCATCATGCCCTACGCGGCGAGCCTCGCGCGCTTCCCCGCCTATCT
>JBDTFI010000035.1:0-5730 GCA_039938035.1 Acetobacteraceae bacterium
TTAATATGACGGCGTGTAATTGTCGCAAATCTGAGTTATTTTGGCATGATACAACAACATAATCCGAGTCAACAAGATTATGCTTCCTAAGCGATGTCTTGCCCTGCTTAGAACCTCCGTAAATCACTATGTGCTGGTCTCTTGTCAGACATTCGACGAGTTTATCGTCTATCCCCTTCCTGACAACGTAATTTACCGGCACATCTCGGCTAATTCCGAATACTTCGCGTACCTTCAAAATCTTTCCTGACATATTTTACTCCCGAAGCGGCGTTAGGGTACTGGACGACACTCCGTCTGCTTCGCCGGCACATTGGGCGCGTCGAACACGCAAGCCGCGCCGCCTCCATCATGGGCTTGTTCGGCCAGCTGAACCAGCCCTTGCCGTCCGAGCGCTGTCGCCGTCAAATACCAGGGTCACGATGCCGGCCCCGCCCAGGACCGTGAAGAAGATGTTCCACCCCGCCCTGAGCCCTACCCCCTCCCGAACGGGTCCTCCGCGTATCCCACCCCCATCAGGCACAACCCCGCCGCCGGCGCGGTCGGCCCGGCCGCGGCGCGATCCCGCGCCGCCAGCGCCGCCGCGACCCGCTCAGCCGGCCAGCTGCCGTCGCCCACCAACTTCAGCGTGCCGACCAGATTGCGGACCTGATGATGCAGGAAGCTGCGTGCCTCAGCCGCCACCTCCACCACCTCATCCCGCCGCGTGACGTCCAGCCGGTCGAGCGTTCGCAGCGGGCTGTTCGCCTGGCAGGCGGCGGCGCGGAAGCTGGTGAAATCGTGCCGGCCCAGCAGCGTTTGCGCAGCGCGATGCATCGCCGCCTCGTCCAGCCGGAACGGCACATGCCACACGTGGCCGGCGTCGAGCGCCGGACGGGCGCGGCGGTTCAGGATGCGGTAGCGGTAGCGCCGGCTGGTGGCGGAGAACCGCGCGCTCCAGCCCTCCGGCGCGACGGCGGCCCGCAGCACCACGATGGCGTGCGGTTTCATGTGGAAGTTCAGCGCGTTGCGCAGCCGCTCGGCGGGAAGCGTGACGGGCAGCGCCAGTTCCGCGACCTGGCCCGCGGCATGAACCCCGGCGTCGGTGCGCCCGGCGACGACGGTGCTGACAAGCGCGCCCCGGCACAGGCGCCCGGCGGCGGCTTCGAGCACCGATTGGACCGAGATGCCGGACGCCTGACGCTGCCAGCCGACGAAGCCGGTCCCGTCATATTCGATCAGCAGCGCCCAGCGACTCACCCGAATCGCATCCCGGCCGGCACCGGATGGCCGCGCAGGAACGAAGCCGCGTCCATCGCCGCGCGGCCGGCGAGCTGCACGCGGGTCAATCGCAGCGCCCCCGTTCCGCAGCCGATCAGCAGTGCGTCGTCGAGCGCCACCCCCGGCAGTCCGCCGCCAACCTCCCTGTGTGCCGCCAGCACCTTCAGCACCACGCCGTCCAGCGTCGTGAAGGTTCCCGGCCACGGATCGAACGCCCGGACCCGGCGCGCGATCACCTCGGCGAACTGTGCCCAGTCGATGCGGCCGTCCTCGCGCGACAGTTTCGCCGCATAGGTCGCGCCGTCCGGCTGCGCCACGGCTCGCGGATTCTCGGCCAGCGCGCGCAGCATCAGCCGCGCGCCCATCTCGGCCAATTGGTCGTGCAGCAGCGCCGACGTGGTGGCCTCGGTGATCGGCACGGCTTCGGCCAGCAGCATCGGCCCGGTGTCCAGCCCCTCGTCCATCCGCATGATCGTCACGCCCGTCTCCGCGTCACCCGCCAGCACGGCGGCCTGGATCGGCGCCGCGCCGCGCCAGCGCGGCAGCAGGCTCGCGTGGACGTTCAGGCAGCCGAGGCGCGGCGCGTCCAGCATCGGTTTCGGCAGGATCAGCCCGTAGGCGGCCACCACGGCGGCATCCAGCCCGAGGTCGGCGAACGCCGTCAGCGCCGCCGGGTCCGCGCGGAGCCGGGACGGTGTGCGCACCGCCATCCCCAGCGCGTCGGCCGCGACGTGGACCGGGCAGCGATGCACCGCCTGGCCGCGCCCGGCGGGGCGGGGCGGCTGGCAATAGACGGCGGCGATGTCGTGGCCGGCTTCATGCAGCGCGCGCAGCGCCGGGACGGCGAAGGCCGGACTGCCCATGAAGGCAATGCGCATCTACTCCTCCCGCTTCTGGCGCATCTCCTTGGCGAGTCGGCGCAGGATCATGTTGCGCTTCAGGGCGGACAAGTGATCAACGAACAGGATGCCGTCCAGATGATCGATCTCGTGTTGCAGGCACGCCGCCAGCAGGCCATCGGCCTCGATCTCGCGGCGCGCGCCCTCCTGATCGAGATAGCGGATCTTCACCCGCGCCGGGCGGGTGATGTCGGCGTACATGCCGGGCAGCGACAGACAGCCTTCCTCGCGCGTTGCCAGCTCATCGCTGACGGCGAGGATTTCCGGGTTGATGAGGGTGATCGGGCCCGGCTTGTCGTCCGCCATCAGATCGACGACGGCGAGGCGCAGCCCGGTGCCGACCTGTGGTGCCGCGAGCCCGATGCCGGGGGCGCTGTACATCGTGGCGAACATGCGCGGCACCAGCTGGCGGACCGTATCGGCGTCGGCGGCGCCGACCGGGCGCGTGCGTGTCTTCAGCGCCGGGGCGGGCGCGATCAGGATGTCCAGCAGGTCGGGCTCGGGTCCGTCAGGCATGGGGCGGATGTAGCCGCCGCCGGGGCGCGGTTCAACGCACGCGCCTATTGCAGGTATCCCCAGCGCGGGACCGCCGGCTCGGCGCTCGCCCATTGCCAGCCGGTCGCGCGGCGGCAGATGTCGGCGGTGTACCAACGCTGGCTCCGATCGTCGCGCACGGAGAACGCGATCGAACGGCACGGCGCGAGCGGATTGGCGATGTCGGTTAGCACCGAGATTTCGCCGTCCTCGTCGCCGAGCGGGATGTAATGGCGAATGCGCCACGGCGCCCGCCCGCCGATCGGCAATGCGCCGGCGAGGCGGGCAATCACCTCCTGCTCGGCGTGCTGGCGGGATTTTCCGTAGTATTTGACGGCCACGCCGGTTGCCGTGGCGGTCGCGATGCCGACCGCGAAGCCGACCGCCGGGCTGGCAGTGCCGCCGCCGGCCGCGGCTCCGCTGAGCACGCCGACGATCGAGGGTAGGGCGCTGCACCCCGCCAGCGGCAGCATCGCCGCCGCCACCAGCAACGCGCGCCTCACTGCAACGCACCCCACCGCTCGGTCGCCGGCTCCGCGCTCGCCCAGCGCCACACGCCGCCATCGGCACCGCAGATGGAGGCGGTGTAGAATGACGGGGCGGGAACGCCGTGCTCGACATCGGCGACCGAGAAGACGATCGCCTTGCAGCGCACCATGCTCCCGCCCGTCTCGCTGGTGACCGTGACCTGGCCGTGCTCGTCGGCTTCGATCGGGACGGTGTGATGCACGCTCCACGGCGCGACCTGACCCGCCCGAAGCGGCCCGGCGGCGGCGGCGATGCGGTCCTGCTCGGCCCGGTGGACGCGCCGTTCGACGTAGGTCAGCCCGGCACCGGCGGCGGCGCCGATGCCGAGGCCGATCCCGGTCGCGACCGCCGGGCTCTTGGTCACCGCGTTGGCGATCCCGGCGCCGGCAATGCCCGCCACGTCGCCGGTGGTGGCGCTCAGGAACGAGCCGCAGCCGGACAGTGCGAGAAGCGCCGGCACGAGCACCGGCGCCGCCCGGGAAGGTCGGACCCACATGTCCAGATCATGGGAAGACCATCACGGGCGGGCCAGTCACGTCAGCTTGCGCGGGAGCCTACTTGATGCGTCCCATCGCCCGCAGCGCGACCTCCAGCCGCTCACGATTGCGCGTCTGCGGCGCGGCACTCCCCATGTCGAGGATCTTCGGCATCGCGTCGGCGATCATCTCCGGCGTGACCTTCTCTAGCGGATCGAACTGTACGCCTTCCGAGCGGTAGTATTGCAGGCGCGCGTACCCCGCGCCGCCGGCGGTGATGATCTCGCCGGTGATGTTGCACGCCTCGCTCGCCAGCCAGACCACGGCGGGGGCGACGAATTCGGGCTTCATGAACTCGCGAAGGTGCGGCGGCAGCAAATCCTCGGTCATCCGCGTGCGCGCCGAGGGGGAGATCGCGTTGATCAGCACGTTGTACTTCGCGCCCTCGAGCCGCAGCACGTTGATCAATCCGACCACCGCCATCTTCGCGGCGCCATAGTTCGCCTGGCCGAAATTCCCCGACGTGCCCGATCCTGACGTGGTGACGACGATGCGGCCGTATTTGCGCTCCCGCATGATCGGCCAGACCGCCTTGGTGCAATAGACGGTGCCCATGTAGTGGACGTCGGAGCACTTGCGGAAATCCTCCATGCTCATGTTGCCGAACGCCTTGTCGCGCAGGATGCCGGCGTTGTTCACCAGCGCATCGACGCGGCCCCATGTCTTCATCGCCGTCTCGACGATGGAAGCCGCGCCCTCCTCGCTGTCGACCGAGGCATGGTTCGCCACCGCCTCGCCGCCGGCGCGCTTGATCTCCTCGACCACCTGATCGGCGACGGCGTCGGCGCTGCCGCGTCCATCGACGGCGCCGCCCGGATCGTTCACCACAACCTTGGCGCCGCGGCTCCCCAGCAAAAGCGCGTGCTCGCGCCCGATGCCGGCACCGGCGCCGGTGACGATGGCGACGCGGTCGTCGAAGCGGATGGTCATGCGTTTTCCTCCTGGATTGGTTTGCGTTCCCAAGGGTAGCGGCAAACGTGACCCGCGCCAGCCCTCGCTGTAGCATCGGAGTACCAACAGGCAGATCCGTGCCATGAAACCGATGACGCACCGGCTGTCGCTGGCTCGAATCGAGCAGGCGCTTGGCGTGATCGATCCGGTCTTCACCAACACGCCCCAGTTCCTCTCGGACACGCTGTCGGCCGAGCTTGGCGCGCGCGTCGTGGTGAAGGTTGAAACGGCCAACCCGATCCGCTGCTTCAAGGGCCGGGGCGCCGATTTCTTCGCCGCCGGCGAATTGCCCGGAAGCCGCATCGTCACCGCGAGCGCCGGCAATCTCGGTCAGGCGATGGCCTATGCCTGTGGGCGCCGCAATCTCGCTCTCCGCGTTTATGCCAGCGTCAACGCCAACAAGCTGAAGATCGCGCGGATGCGCGCACTCGGCGGCACCGTCATGCTGGCGGGCGAGGATTTCGACGCCGCGAAGATCGAGGCCAGGCGGTTCTGCGAGGAGACCGGCGCCCGCATGGTCGAGGACGGACGCGAGCCAGCATTATCGGAAGGCGCCGGAACGATCGGCATCGAGCTTCTACGCTTTCCCGAGCCCTTGGACACGATACTCGTCTCGCTCGGCAACGGCGCCATCTTGGGCGGCGTCGCACGCTGGGTGAAGGCGCACGCGCCGCATATCCAGGTGATCGGCGTCGCCGCGGCGGGGGCACCGTGCATGGAGCAGTCCTGGCGCGAGCGCCGCGTCATCGCGCTTCCGGCCATCGACACGATCGCCGACGGCATGGCCACCCGCATCCCGATTCCGGAGGCGCTGGCCGATCTCGCCGGCACGATCGACGACGTCGTGCTGGTATCAGATGACAACATGATCGCCGGGATGCGCCTCGCCCACCGCCATCTCGGCGTGGTTCTCGAGCCCTCGGGCGCCGCCGGGCTGGCGGCGCTGATCGAGCATCCGCGGCGTTTCGCGGGCCGCACCGTGGCGACCGTCCTGTGCGGCGGCAACGTCACGCCCGAACAGG
>JBDTFI010000036.1:0-3397 GCA_039938035.1 Acetobacteraceae bacterium
CGATCGAGCGCGTCATCCGCGCCCAGTGCCATCGCGAGCGCGGCGGCGAGCAGCGCGTTGTCCGCCTGGAACCGGCCGGGCAGGGGCAGATGGATCGTCCGGCGTACGCCGCCGGCTGCGATCTCCAGCGCCTGTCCATCGGGGAGCGGGCGCGAGGCGATCAGCCGCACCGTCTTGCCCGCCTCGCCCACCGTGCGGAAATCAAGCCGCCGGCGCACCGCGATGATTTCGAGCGCCGCGAGGGTCTCGGCGTCCATGTCGGCACTGGCCACCGCCGGCGCACCCAAGGGCAGCAACTCGGCGAACAGGCGGAGCTTGGCCTCGCGGTAAGCCGCCACGGTGCCGTGATAGTCCAGATGGTCGCGCGTCAGGTTGGTGAACCCGGCCGCGGCGAGGCGCACCCCGTCGAGGCGGAACTGGTCCAGCCCGTGCGAGGACGCCTCCATCGCCGCATACCGCACGCCGGCCCGCTGGAGCGCCGCCAACGTCGCCGCGAGGCTCACCGGATCGGGCGTGGTCAGGCCGGGCCCTGGTGGGAAGCCGGGTGCGATGAGGCCCAACGTGCCGAAGCTCGCCGCCGCGTGTCCGCCCGCCGCCCATATCTGGCGCAGGAATTCGACCGTGCTGGTCTTGCCGTTGGTGCCGGTCACCGCGGCGACAGTGTCGGGAGGCGGCCCGGCGAACAGCGCGGCGAGCTGCGCGAGGCGCCGGCGGGGCTCGGGGTCGGCCAGCAGCGGGCGCCGCGGCACGCCCGCCGGCCAGACGGTCCCGCAGGGAGCGAGCACGGCGGCGGCGCCACGCCCGACCGCGTCGGCGATGAAGGCGCGGCCGTCGGCGTGGCTGCCCGGAAGGGCCGCGAACAGTACCCCTGGGGCGACCTGCCGACTGTCAGCCGTCACCGCGACCACCTCCGACGCACCCACGTCGGGCCAGTCGGGCGGCGGTGCCAGACGGGTGATGACTTCATCGAGGCGCAAGGTCGGGCTCCCTCGCGGCGGCGCGGATCACATGGGCGGTGGGGAGCGGGCGGAGCGGCTTGCGGGGGGTCTCGCTCGCGATCAGCGGCGCGCGCTGCGCGAGCGGGGCGCCCGGCGGCCGGGACGGGGCGAGCGGGAGAAAGAGCTGCGCTTCAAGAGCCAGCAATTCCGGCGCGGGGAAGGGCATCACGCCCAGCATCGGCCCGATCCGCGAGATGATCCGCTTGACCGCCGGCCCAGCCGTCCAGCCGCCGGTGGTGAACCCGAACGTGGTCTTGTCGGCGTGCGGCGTGTCCAGCATGGCGTAAATGATGTACCGCGGCGCGGTCATCGGGAACGTCGCGATCATCGAACTCAGGTTCGCGTGTAGTTTGTAACCGCCCTTGCCGACCTTCTGCGAGGTTCCGGTCTTGGCGCCCACCAGGTAGCCGGGAACCTCGGCCGGCTTCCCGGTGCCCTGCGTCACCACGATCCGCATCAGCTTGCGCATCAGGGTCGAGGTCTCGGGTTGCTCGATCCGCTCGCCCTCGGGGGGAGCGTCGGGCGCCGCGGCGAGGAGAGTGGCGGGGTGCCAGATGCCGCCGTTGACCAGCGCCGCGGTGCCGGCGATGAGCTGGGTCGGCGTGACCGCGATGCCGTTGCCGAACGAGACGGTCATCACCGTCGCGGTCTTCCACCTCGACGCCGATTGGACGATGGGAGGCGCCGATTCCGGAAGCTGGATTGGCGAACGCGCGAAGTACCCCAGCTTCTTCAGCCACGCCCGCTGGCGATCCGCGCCGACGTCAAGCGCGATATGCGAGGCGCCGATGTTGGACGAGACGGCGATCAGTTCGGGCACCTCCATGTTGTGATGCTCGGGCTCGAAGTCGGTGATGGTGAACCGCCCGATATGGATCGGATGGACAGTGTCGAAGCTGTCCCAGATGTGGATCACGTTGTCGTCGAGCGCCATCGCGGCGGTTTGCAACTTGAACGTGCTGCCCGGTTCATAGGCGCCGCTCACCGCGCGGTCGAACCGCTCATCCGCCGTCGCGTGGCCGAGGTCGGCGGTCTCGTAGTCCGGCAGCGACACCAGCGCCAGCACCTCGCCGGTGTTGGCGTCCATCACGATCCCGGCGGCGCCGACCGCCTTGAACTGCTCCATGGCCGCGGCGAGTTCCTCGCGCACCACCGCCTGGACGCGAACATCGAGCGACAGGCGCAGTGCCGAGGGGTTCGCCATCAGCCGCTTGTCGAACCATTTCTCGACCCCGGCGACGCCGTGCTCGTCGATGTCGACGCCGCCCAGCACGTGCGCGGCGACGCGGCCCATCGGGTAGTGGCGTTCCTCGCCCGGGAGGAAATCGAGGCCCGGAATACCGAGATTGTTCACCGCGAGTTGCTGGGCCGGGGTGATGCGCCGGGCTAGGAACACGAACTGCTTGGTGCTCTCCGACAGGCGGGCCTGGACGGTCGCCTCGTCAAGCTCGGGCAGGACGGTCTTGAGCTTGTGCGCGTCGGCGGTGGGGTCGATCACCTGTCTCGGGTCGGCGAACAGATCGACCGTTGGCAGCGAGATCGCCAGGATCTGGCCGTTGCGGTCAGTGATCATCCCCCGGCGCGACACCGAGCCCGCGTCGAGGTCCTGCTTGTCGACGAGGACGGCGACCTTGTGCTCGGGCCGGTGCGGCGCGAGCGGGCTGATGATGGTGGCGTCCGCGAGCTTGAGGACCACCGCGAGGAACAGCACGGAGAATCCAGCCGCCGTCATCACGAGCCGCGCGCGGGTCCGTTCCAGGGCGGCGCGCCGGCGCAGATCGGGCGCGGTGACCCGTACGGTCTCCATGCGCGGCACGGCATCGCCGAGACGTGGCGCGCCGGTGCGATGCGTTGGCGGCGCATTCGGGGTGGGTGCGCGCGGCGGGCCGTCGGGCTGATCTGCCATCCCGCCCTCAGCGGTTCCAGTTGACCCACGCCGTCGCGGGCGCGGGCGTGGGCGGTGGCGGAGCCGCGCCGCGCGCCATGCCGAGCATGGAGCCGCCATAGGCGGGCGCGCCGGCGGCGACGGGCGTGGTGGCGATCGGACCGCGCGCGTACTGTGGTTGATAGGTCGGGGATTGATAAGTCGGGGGCCGATAGTTCGGTCGATAGGCCGGCACCGCGTAGAGTGGCACGGGACGCGGCATCGCGACCTCGGTCGGGCGCGGCGCCGGGACCTCCACGCGCGGGGTGCGCAGGACGGCCACCATCTGCCGGCTCGGCTCGGCGACCCGCTCGGGCGCATGGGCGGTGGGATGCTACTCCACATGCACGGGCGGCGAAATCGCGGCGACCGTTGTTGACCCTTGCCGAGGCAGCTGTGCCACGGCCGTCACCGGAGCGCGGGTCTCCGTGGGCGCGTCGCTGGCCACCAGAGCCGGCTCCTCCACCGTCGGCGC
>JBDTFI010000037.1:0-3765 GCA_039938035.1 Acetobacteraceae bacterium
CTGCCCGCGCGGCGACAGGCGTTCGGCGAGGATGCGCGCGCCGGCGGTGTGCAGCGGCGCGTAGATCGGCTTGTACTCGTTCACCCCCGGGCGCCCACCCGCCAGCAGTACCGCCTCGGCCACCACGAGCGCCACGCACGCTGCCAGCACGGGCGCCTTCCCGCGCCGCATCACTGCGGCACTCCCCGCCAACGGCACCAGCAGCGCCGGCACCAGATCGAGCGGGCCGAGCACGAACATCAGCGCGGTAACGCACGCCGCGCCGGCGCCGGCGCCGGTGAGGTCCCAGCCGTACACGATGCCGATCCGGCGCGCGTTCAGCACGAAGCTCAGCCCGATGAACAGCCCGGCCAGGAAGAAGAACGGCAGCAGCGCGGCATAGTATCCGGCGATGTTGCACAACTGCGCCGCCCAGGTGACCTGGTTCTGCAATTGCAGCGGGTTGAACGGGTTGGCGGCGGTGGCGCGGAACCCGAACCCGGCCGCGAGGACCAGCGCGACCGGCAGCCACGCCAGCAGGCGCGCCCCGTACCGCTCCGCCGACGCACGCGCCAGCGCCAGCGCCACCCCGCTCAGCGCGAAGCCGGCCATGACGATGGAGATGACCCAGTAGCCGTATTCCGACCAGGCGGTGACGGCGAAGAAGCGGGTCAGCGCGATCTCGAAGGCGACCGCGGAGAACGAGACGAGGAAGACCGGCGCGAGCGGGGTCATGGCCCGCGCCTGTCGCATCTGGCGTCATGGCCGGCGAAGGCCGGCCACCCACGTCTTGCGGGCGACCGAGCAAGACGTGGGTGCCCGGGCCAAGCCCGGGCATGACGGCGGGTAGTTTGACTACCTTGAGTCACGGCCAGACCCTTTGGCGGATGAAGTCGGTCATGATCGCGTCGAACCGCCGCGGATCATCGACGAACAGCGCGTGCCCGACCCCGGTGAACACCACCGTCTCGGTGTTGGGCCGTCCGCGCGCCAGATTCTCGGCCTGCGCCGCTAGGCCGGGGCGGACGATGTAGAGAACCGGCCGATTGGTCGAGTAGACCGCCGCGCGCCAGTAGCTGCGCGGCACCGGGTAGGACAGCAACTCTCGCGCCGCCCATTCCGGCGTCTGCAACGTCGCGTCGGTCAGCCGCTCCAGATACGCCGGCGTTTGCGGTTCGCGAAACATCCCCCGCACGAAGCCCGCCATCGCGACGTCATGGGGCACCGGGCGCCGGGCGCGCCGCGGCCGCGCCGCCGGGACCGGCGCCGGCGCCTCGCCGACGGAGTTGTCGATCAGCACCAGCCCGGCCAGTGCCGCGTCGCCATGCATGTGCACATAAGCAAGGGAATCCAGCACGCCGAGCGACCAGCCCACCAGCAGCACCGCCGCCGTCTGGCGCGCGATCAGCTCCGCGATGTCCTGGCCCCGGCGTTCCGGCGTATAGCCTTGGGTGGGGACGGCGGACAGGCCCTGACCGCGCGGATCGAAGGCGATGACGTGATAGTGCTGCGCGAAGGCGGCGATTTGCGGTCCCCAGATCCAGGCCGGCATGGTCCAGCCCGGCACCAGGATGATCGTGTGCGCGCCCGCTGGCCCCGCCTCCAGATAGTGCAGCCGCACCCCGTCGCTGGTCACGAAGAACCCGTCGCGCACGTCGTCCCGCGCGATCGCGGGCGGTGCCAAAGCGCAAGCCGCCGCCAGGAGAATCGCCGTCCGCCGTCGAATCGCGCGCATGGGCTAGAATGTGCCTGGATACGAGCCGCCGTCGATCAGAAGATTTTGCCCGGTGATGAATCCCGCCTGGGCGGAACACAGGAACGCGCAATAAGCCGCGAACTCGCTGGCCTCCCCATAGCGTTGCGCGGGATTGCCGGCGCGCCGCTCCTCGCGCAGCGACTCTTCAGACCTTCCGGTTTGCGTGGCGAGGCCGGCGATGTGGCCGCGCTGGGCGTCGGTGTCGAAAATCCCGGGCAGCAGCGTGTTGATCGTCACGTTATGGCGCACAACCTGGCGCGACAGGCCGGCGACGAACCCGACCAGCCCGGAGCGCGGCCCGTTCGACAGGCCAAGCTCCGGCTGCGCGATCTTCACGCCGCGCGCCGAGATGTTGACGATCCGCCCGAACCGGCGGGCGATCATGCCGTCCACCGTGGCGCGGATCAGCGCGATCGGCGTCAGCATCAGCGCATCGACCGCGCCGATCCAATCCTCGCGCGACCAGTCACGGAAATCGCCCGGCTTCGGGCCATCGGCGTTGGTGATCAGGATGTCCGGGGCCGGACACGCCGCCAGCGCCGCTGCGCGCCCGACCTCGGTGGTGATGTCGCCGGCGACCGGGACGGTCCGCACGCCGGTCTCGGCGGCGATCTCGGCGGCGGCCTGCTCCAGTCGTTCCGGGTTGCGCGCGACCATGACGACATGGACGCCCTCACGCGCCAGTTGCAGGGCGGTCGCGCGGCCCATCCCCCGGCTCGCCCCCGACACCAGGGCCGTGCGCCCGGCGATTCCCAGGTCCATCGCCTAGCGCGCCTTCACGGGCCGGTTTGCGTGGCTCTGCTGCGGCACGCCGCGATTGAGCGACATGTGCGAATGGGTGCAGAGCCAGGCGCCGTCGATCCTGTGGAACAACATCGTCGCGCGCCCGGGACGGTCAAAGGTCGTGCCGTCCGGATGATAGCCAGTGCTGGTCCATGGCACGATGACGCTCGCCATGCTCGCGTCGGCAGCGACGAGAATGCGCGCTGCATCGAGATCGAAGCGGAAATCCGAAGTCTTCGGCCAGACATTATCCCATTGCGTGGCGATCCAGGCCTCGAGGCCGGGGATTACGTCGCGATGGGTGCCGAAGGCGACGACGTCGGGATGAAACAACGGCCGCGCGGCGGCGTAGTCCACCGCGCGCACGTGGCTGGCGAATTTGGCGAGCCAGTCGAGGAAGACCGCGCGCGTCGCGGCGTCGGCCTCGGGCAAGGGCGGCATGGCGGTCTCCGGCGTGTGTCGCCCGAACCCTACCCGTGCTTCGCCGCCTCCACCATCGCCATCAGGTGCTCCAGCCGGTCCGCCTCGGCCGCCGGCTTGTCGGTGCGCAGCCGGGAGATGCGGGGAAACCGCATCGCCACGCCCGATTTGTGCCGCCCCGAGAGCTGCGCGGCATCGAACGCGACTTCCAGCACCAGCGTCTTCTCCACCTCCCGTACCGGGCCGAAGCGGGCGGTCGTGTGGTTCCGTATCCAGCGGTCGAGCCAGCCGAGTTCGGCGTCGGTGAAGCCGGAATAGGCCTTGCCGACCGGCACCAGCTCCGCCTCACGCCACAGGCCGAACGTGTAATCGGAGTAGTAGCTGCTGCGCTTGCCGTGGCCCCGTTGCGCGTACATCAGCACCGCATCGACGGTGTGCGGGTCGCGCTTCCACTTCCACCACAGCCCCTTCGGCCGACCCGGCACATACGGGCTGTCGGCCCGCTTGAGCATGATCCCTTCCATCGAGGCGGCGCGGGCGCCCTCGCGCATCGCGGCGAGATCGTCGATGGAGGCGAAGCCGATCAGCGGCGACAAATCCATCCGCGTCGGTCGAACGCGGGCGAACCACGCTTCAAGGCGCGCGCGGCGCGCATCGAAGGGCAGCGCGCGGATGTCGTCCGCCCCGTCGAACAACATGTCGTAGAGCCGCACGCCGGCGGGGAAGTCGCGCAGCATCGCAGCACTCACCTGCTTGCGGTTAAGGCGTTGTTGCAGGTCGGCGAAGGGCGCCACGTTCCCGTCGCGGATCACCAGCAGCTCACCGTC
>JBDTFI010000038.1:0-3135 GCA_039938035.1 Acetobacteraceae bacterium
CGAGCGCGGGCTTCAGCAGGTTCGAGGCGTCCATCGCGCCCCCACTCGTGGCGCCGGCGCCGATGACGGTGTGGATCTCGTCGATGAACAGGATGGCGCCGGGGTGATTCTCGAGTTCGGCGACGACCGCCTTCAGGCGCTCCTCGAAATCGCCGCGATAGCGGGTGCCGGCGAGGAGCGAGCCCATGTCGAGGGCGAAGATGGTGGATTTGGCGAGGACTTCGGGGACGTCGCCCTCGACGATGCGCTTGGCGAGGCCCTCGGCGATGGCGGTCTTGCCGACGCCGGGATCGCCGACATAGAGCGGATTGTTCTTGGTGCGCCGGCACAGAATTTGGATGGTGCGCTCGATCTCGAGTTCGCGCCCGATCAGCGGGTCGATCTTGCCGGCCATCGCCTTCTTGTTGAGGTTGACGCAGTAGTTGGACAGCGCGTCCTGGTTGCGCCGGTTGGGTTTTTCCTCCCGCTCCTGCTCGGGATGGGGCTCGTTGGGGTTGGCGCCGGCGACCGGGCGCTGGGTGGCGCGGCCGGGCGCCTTGGCGATGCCGTGGGAGATGAAGTTGACGGCATCGAGGCGGGTCATGTCCTGCATCTGCAGGAAGTAGACGGCGTGCGATTCGCGCTCTGAGAACAGGGCGACGAGGACGTTGGCGCCGGAGACCTCGTCGCGGCCGGAGGACTGGACGTGGATGGCGGCGCGCTGCACGACGCGCTGAAAGCCGGCGGTGGGCTTTGGGTCGCCCGGGCGGTCGGTGGCGAGGCCGGCGAGGTCCTTGTCGAGGAATTCGCCGAGGTCGGCGCGCAGCTTGTCGAGGTCGACCCCGCAGGCGCGCAGGACGCCGGCGGCGTCGGTGTCGTCGGCGAGACCGAGCAGGAGGTGCTCGAGCGTCGCGTATTCGTGGCGGCGGTCAGAGGCCAGCGAGAGCGAGCGATGCAGGGTTTGTTCGAGGTTCCGGGACAACATGGGTCCTCATTCCTTCTCGATCGTGCATTGCAAAGGGTGCTGGTTCTGCCGGGCGAGGTCCATCACCTGGGTGACCTTGGTCTCGGCGACCTCGTACGTGAAGACCCCACAGACGCCGACCCCGCGGCGATGGACATGGAGCATGATGCGGGTGGCCTCTTCCCGGTTCTTCTGAAAAAACCGCTCCAAAACATGTACGACGAACTCCATGGGCGTATAATCGTCGTTTAGCATCAAGACCTTATACATCGCGGGCTTGCGGGTCTTCGGCCGTGCTCGGACCACCACGCCGGTGTTGGTCCCCTCGCCGCCGCCACGTTTGTCGTTGTCACTCATCGCCAGAATCCGCGCCATCCGCGCCAGTGCCGTCCTAAGCTGAGGGGGACAAGCATATCGGAAGGTCGCGGTCGGATAAAAGGGCATTGCTGGCGTGGTCGATGCTCCCGCGGCCGTAAGGCGCCTTCCGTGCGGGTGGCGGGCACGAAAAAGCCCCGGGCGTGGCTGCCCGGGGCTTGATACAGAGCTGATCGGAA
Source organism: Acetobacteraceae bacterium (assembly GCA_039938035.1). Lineage (GTDB taxonomy): Bacteria > Pseudomonadota > Alphaproteobacteria > Acetobacterales > Acetobacteraceae > DATFDN01. The sequence goes on from JBDTFI010000038.1 coordinate 1,498, forward strand.
CGGCTTATGCGGCCTGGCCGAACTTCTCGACGGCAAGGGTCACGCGCGCGGTCACGGGCGCGAGCGCCTGCTCGGTCAGCTTGATCGAGCTTTCGGTCAGCCGGCTGGACTCGGCCAGCGTCTTCTCGATCGCGGTCCGCGCCAGAGACGTCTGCACCTCGAAAGCGTCCTTCACGGTCTTCGCGCCGGCGATCGCCTTGAACGCGGACATCGTCTCTTCGATGTGCGCCTGCGCGGTGGCCGCAACCTGCTTGCCCAGATCCTGCAGGCCGGTGGCCCAGATCTGGCCCGACTTCACCATCGCCTCGAAATTGCCCTGGCCGAACGCCATGAACTCTTCAGTGCTCTTCATTGCCTTGTCCATTCCTTCTTTCATGCGCGCCTGCGTCGTCTGGAAGCTGGCCGCGGTCTGCGTGATGGTATCGTTCAGTGCTGAGAGGCTGCCATTCGTCCCGGGAAGCGCCGGGAAAGCCGTCGAAGGGCCCGTTCCAAAACCGCTCGCCGGGGTCGCCTGGACGCCAGCCGCCTGCTCCTCGTATTTCGTCTTGATCGCCATTGTGTTCTCCTCTCTCGGGACAGACGCTGCCGTCGCCCGCTGCTTTGTGATGCTGCACTGCAGCACGACGGGGAGATAGGGGGTGGGCCGCGCGTGATCAAGCATTTTTTGTGCGATGCAACATGAAATCGCTCGCCCGTTCGACCGAAATCACCGCCCCGGCCATTAAGCCCTTCAAAGGCTTCCGTTTAGGGCATGTCATGCAGGCATTCCGCGCTGGACAGACGCGGTGCTCCTTTCCTACACTGCCTGGGTCAAGGCGGGAGAACGATGGATATGGCAGCTTGGAGGCGCCATCGGCGTGGCCCTATGCGCGCACTCCTGTCCGCGCCCGCGCTTCTCGGGGTGCTTACCTTGCTCGGCACGGCGTTGGCGGCATACCCGGCATCAGCGCAGATCGGATCCGAGCGGTATTCCTCCATCGTTCTCGACGCCCGAACGGGCGCGGTGCTGGAGCAGGCGGACCCGGACGCACTCCGCCACCCGGCGAGCCTCGCCAAGCTAATGACCCTTTACCTGACGTTCGAAGCCTTGCGCGATCGACGCATCGGCCTGGACGAGGACGTGCCGGTCAGCGAGAACGCCGCCTCCATGGAACCGACGAAGCTCGGTCTCACGCCGGAGACGAGGATCACCGTCGAGCAGGCAATCATGGGCATCGTCACTCGCTCGGCCAACGACGCGGCAGCGGCGCTGGGCGAGATGCTGGGCGGTGGCAGCGAGGGCCGGTTCGCGCAACTGATGACGCTGCGCGCCCGCGCATTGGGCATGAGAGGCAGCACCTTCACCAACGCCTCCGGCCTACCCGATCCGGACGCATGGACGACGGCGCGCGACATGGCGCTGCTGGCTAGCCGGCTCGTCACCGATTTCCCCGGCTTCTACCACTATTTCAGCACGCCTCGGTTCATGTTCCATGGCCAGGTGATCTTCAACCACGACAACCTGCTGAAAACATACCCGGGCGCGGACGGACTGAAGACGGGCTACACCACCGCCTCCGGTCACAACCTCGTAACCAGCGCGGTGCGCGGCGGGGTCCGTCTCGTCGGCGTGGAACTGGGGTGCGCCACCAACGGAGA
>JBDTFI010000039.1:0-6101 GCA_039938035.1 Acetobacteraceae bacterium
CCCGCCATCCTTCTTGATGAACGCGGTCGCGTCATGCTCGAGCGAATAGCCGAACGCATAATCGGCGGTCAGGAAGAACCAGGTCTTGCCGCCCCGCTTGGTCACCGCCTGCGCGGTGCCCGCCGCCAGCGCATGGGCGTCAAAGGACCATTGCATCGTGTAAGGCGAGCAGAACTTGCCGGTGAAGTCGGAGGTGACGGTCGATTGCGTGATGAACAGCTTGTGCTGCTCGCGGGCAACCTGCTGGACGGCGAGGCCGACCGAGGAAACCGGGACATCCTCGATCAGGTCGACGCCCTCCCGGTCATACCATTCCCGCGCGATCGAGGCGCCGATATCGGGCTTCATCTGCTCGTTCCCGGAGATCACCTCGATCGGCCGCCCGAGGACCTTGCCGCCGTAATCGGCGACCGCCATCCGCGCGGCGACCACCGATCCTTCGCCCGTCGCATCGAAAGCAGGCCCGGACAGATCGGTGAGCACGCCGATCTTCAGGGGCTTGTCCGCATTCTGGGCCATCGACGCGCAGGGCGCGAGCATCGCCAGGAGGGCAGCGGCGGCGATGCTTCCGGCAAAACGACTCATCAATTTCTTCTCCTTGGCGCCATTCGGGTCAGCCGGCCTGTAGTTGCTCCGCCGCATGGCGGTGGCTGCGCAGCAGGCCGGGCAGGCGGGCCGGGTCGCCGCGCCCCCAGCCGCACTCGCTGGCGACGCCGAACCGCGGCACGACGCGCTTCGCCGCGGCGATGCGGCGCTGATCGCCCGCCTCGTCGTCGTGATGGATCAGGCCGATATAGAGCTGCGTCCCCTCCCGCCGCCGCCAGTCACGCAGCGGGGCGAAATAGGCGTCGTCCGTCCGCTCCTTCGGCACCGGAATGTGCATGTAGTCGATACGCCGTCGCACGGCGGCGCCGATCCCGTTCATCATCTCGACCAGGATGGCCGCGTCCGCCGGCCGCACCAGATGCTCGTCGGCCGGCGAGCCGTAGCAGAGATGAAAGCCCAGCTCGACGGCCTCCGGCACGGCCTTTCCCAGTCGCCCGAGCGTGGCGAACATCGCCTCCTTGTAGTCGGGCGGACGGCCGGGGAAGTAGTTCTCGAACGCCAGGATCTCCTGGCACACGTCGAACTGGATCGCGAGGTCGCCTCCCGGCACCGCCGCGACGATGCGGTCCAGCGCGGCACGCAATGACCGCTCATAGGCCGCGAGGAACGCCGGACGGCCCGCCGGGCTGACATACATGTAGGCCGGCGCCATCGGCGTCGGCAGCGACACCTGGAAGCGCACCCAAGCGGGAATCGCGCCCTGCCCACGCAACTCCTTGAACACAGCGTGGGAGTGCAGCGCCGCGCGGTCGTATCCGGTATCGAAGGTCACCGTGCCCTGATCGATCCCGGGCTTCAGCCGCAGCAGCTGCGTCTCGCGCAGCAGCTTGCCGTCCCATTGCGTGAGCCGCAGCGGCGCGGCGGTCGGATCGACCTCCATCGCTGGGTGGGCCTCCAGCATCTCGCGCTGGAACCAGATCCAGCGGGATCGCTCGGCCGTCTCGCCGTCGGGGATGCGCTTCACGAACGTGCCGAGTTCCTGGCTCAGGCTCCGGAAAACCTGCTCGCTATCGCCGAGCGGCACGCTGCCAACGAAATGGACGAGGTCACGTTGCGCGTTCATATCGTTCCCTCCCGCGCCGAACCGCTTCATCACCCGTGCCGGCAAAAGAGCCTTGCCCCTCCGCCGTCCGTTGTCTAGGGTCGTCGCACGCCCCCGCAACGTTCCCTGGTCCTCATAGCACCGTCACCGCGCAGGTCCCCGCCCTCCCCGACGCCCGCCGACATGCAGGCGTTGCTGGCGAGCACCGGCCTTGTCCTGAACCCGGGGCAAATGGCGGACCTCGTTTTGGCGTGGCGACAGGTGGCGGGACTGATCGCCACCATCCCTCGCGACCGGCCGATGGCCGACGATCAGGCCTTCGTGTTCCGGCTGGCCCCGCCCGCGCCGGTCCAGCGACCCGGCCCGGCCCAGCAAAACGCGCCTGTCCGGCGAAAGGCGCCCGTCAAGAAGAAGGCGCCGGCGCGCAAACCCGTCCGCGCCCGACGATGAGCGCCGGGGACCTCGGACACCTCACCATCGCCGAAGCCGCCCGCCTCCTCGCCGCGCGCAAGCTGTCCCCGCTCGAACTGACCCGGGCCCTGCTCGCCCGCATCGCCACTTTCGATCCGGGCCTTAACGCCTACATCACGGTGACGGAACGCCCGGCGCTGGCCGCCGCGCGCGCCGCCCAGCGCCGGCTCGACGCCGGCAAGGGTGGCCCGCTCATCGGCATCCCCCTCGCCTACAAGGACATTTTCGAGACCGCCGGCGTCCGGACGACCGCGCATTCCCGCCTGCTCGCCGACAATGTGCCCAAGACCGACGCCGAGACGGTGCGCCGGCTCGGCGAGGCGGGCGCGGTGATGCTGGGGAAGCTGGCGACGCACGAGTTCGCCATCGGCGGCCCGGCGTTCGACCTGCCGTGGCCGCCGGCGCGCAACCCGTGGGACCCGCGCCGCTTTACCGGCGGGTCAAGCTCCGGCGCCGGGGCCGCCGTGGCGGCGGGGCTCGCCCTGGGCGCGCTCGGCTCGGACACCGGCGGATCGATCCGCCTCCCCGCCGCCTATTGCGGGATCGCCGGGCTGAAGCCGACGCCGGGCCTAGTGTCGCGGCGCGGCGTCATCCCGCTGGCCCCCAGCCTCGACACCGTCGGGCCGATGGCCTGGACGGCGCAGGACTGCGCCATCCTGCTCGACGCGATCGCCGGGCACGACCCGGCCGACCCCGCCTCCGTCGCCGTGCCCGCCGTCGCCTACGCCCGCGCCGTCGGCGGACCCGTGAAGGGGCTGCGGGTCGGCCTGCTGCGCCGCCATTACGAGCGTGACGTGCCGGGAACGCCGGAGGCGCAGCGGATGATGGCCGAGGCCGCCCGCGTGCTGCGCGACCTCGGTTGCCGGGTGAGCGAGGCGAATTTGCCGCCGGTGGCGGACTTCAACGCCGTCGGCCGCGTCCTCATCAGCTCGGAGGCGTACGCGCTGCATGAGGCGACCTTGCGGACTCGCCTCGCCGATTATTCCCGGGTCTTCCGTATCCGGGTGCTGGCCGGCGCGCTGATCCGCGCGGCAGACTACATCGCCGCCCAGCGCCGCCGCTCCGACCTGATCGCCCAGACGGCGGCCTCGTTCGCGGATTTCGACGTGCTGCTGACGCTGCCCGCCGCCGGCGCGGCGCCGCTGCTGAACGAGCAGCGTCCCGACGAGGGCTTCGCCCAGCCGTTCCTGACCACCGTCGCCAACGTCGCCGCCGTGCCCGCCTTGGTGGTGTGCGGCGGTTTCACCGCAAGCGGGTTGCCGCTCGGCGTCGAGTTCATCGGCCCCGCGTGGAGTGAGGCGCGGCTGCTGCGGCTGGGACATCAGTTCGAGCGCGCAACCGGCACACGGGCGCGCCGGCCCGTACTTCAATGAACGAGCGGCCCGCTCGCCTTCTTCCAGGCATCCATCCCGCCCTCGAGATGACACGCGGTCGACAGCCCCGCATCCTGCGCCGCCCGCGCCGCCATCGCCGAGCGTTCGCCGAACGCGCAATAGAACACCAGCCGCTTGTCGGCGGCGAGTTCGTGCAGGATGCCGCCCGGCTGGATGTTCTCCTGTAGCTCCGGATAAGGGGCGTGCAACGCGCCGGGTATGATGCCGTGCCTGGCGCGCTCGGCGCGTTCGCGCAGGTCGATCAGCGCGATGTCGCGCCGGCCGAGCATGTCCTTGGCTTGCTCCGCCGTCACCGCCCAGCCGCGCCGCGCGATCTCCGCTTGCGCGAGGCCCTGGCGCATGTTGGCCGGCACCGCGACGTCCATCATCTTCGGGTTGGCGAGATTGAGGCCGTTCATCAGCGCGACGTACTCGTCCACTGATTTCACCTGCAAACGCGGATTGTACGCCTTCTCCTCGCCGATCGTGCTGACCGTGTCGCCTTTGTAGTCGTGTGCCGGAAACACCATCGTTTCGTCCGGCAAACGCAGCAGGCGGTTGAAGATGGACTCGTACTGCGCGCGCGGATCGCCGTTCTGGAAGTCGGTTCGTCCGGTGCCGCGGATCAGCAGCGTGTCGCCGGTGAACACGCGGTCGGCCATCAGGAAACTATACGAATCGTCGGTGTGGCCGGGTGTGTAGATGACGTCGAGACCGATGCCCTCGATCCGCAGCGTATCGCCGTCGCCGACCCGCATGGAGACGACATCGACGCTGCTCGTTTCGCCCATCACGGTGATGCAGCGCGTGTGATCGCGCAGCGCGCCGAGGCCGGTGATGTGGTCGGCGTGCAGATGCGTATCGACCGCCTTGACCAGCTTCAGGTCAAGCTCGGTGATCAGCCGCAGGTAGCGATCGACCTTCTCCAGCACCGGATCGACGATCAGCGCCTCGCCGCCGCGCCGGCTGGCGAGCAGGTAGGTGTAGGTGCCTGAATTGGCGTCGAACAACTGGCGGAAGATCACGGCCACCTCCGGGGCTGGCTGCAAGCAGCAAATCCTACTGTCAAAACGGTATTTCCCGCTACAGGTTTCCGCCGTTTCCGAACGCCGCGATCCGCGCTATGAACGGGCCGAGGAGGACTTTTCCATGTCACTGAGACTGAACGCCGTCGCACCCGACTTCACCGCCGAGACGACCCAGGGGCCGATCCGGTTCCACGAATGGATCGGCGATCACTGGGCCATCCTGTTTTCGCACCCCAAGGACTTCACCCCGGTCTGCACCACGGAACTCGGCTACATGGCCCGCCTGAAGCCGGACTTCGATCGGCGCAACACCAAGATCATCGGGCTCAGCGTCGATCCGGTCGCGAACCACGCGAACTGGGCCAAGGACATCGAGGAGACGCAGGGCTACAAGGTCAACTACCCGATGATCGGCGACACCGACCTGAAGGTGGCCAAGCTCTACGACATGCTTCCCGACGACACCGGCACCACCGCCGAGGGCCGCACACCGGCCGACAACGCCACGGTGCGCGCGGTCTTCATCATCGGGCCGGACAAGAAGATCAAGGCGACGCTGACCTATCCGATGGGCTCCGGACGCAATTTCGACGAAGTGCTGCGCCTGCTCGATTCCTGCCAGCTATCCGCCAGGCATTCGGTCTCCACGCCGGTCAACTGGAAGCCGGGCGAGGACGTCGTCGTCCCGGCCTCGATGCCCGACGATCAGGTGAAACAGAAATTCCCCGGCGGGCTGAAGGTGCTGAAGCCATACCTGCGCATGGGCGCCCAGCCGCGGGATTGAACGACCACTCTATCCCCTCTCCCCGCGAGAGGGGTCCGCTCTTTGCCGTCATGGCCGGACTTGATCCGGCCATCCAATAGGCTTTCCCGCCACACGAATGCCCGCTGGATGCCCGGATCAAGTCCGGGCATGACGATTTCAAAACGCAATTTCAAAACGCAATAGCCGGGCCAACATCAAGGCCGCCCGAATCAGTGCGCGATCGCACGCAGATCGTTATTGACGTGATGATCGCCCGCCATCCACCGCCGCAGCTCCGAATGTGCATCGGCGCGCCGCACCGTGTCGATCTCGGCGGCGTTCGGCGAATCGACGGTGAACTCCACGATCAGGCCCTCGGGCGCGGTCACGTACATCGACCGGCAATAGCCGTGATCGGTCTCGCGCACGGCGACGCCGGCCCCATTCACCCGGGCGATCAGTTCGTCGTAGGTCGCATCGCTCACCTTGAACGCGACGTGATCGAAATTCGGCACCTTCGCCGGCGTCTCCGGCTGAATAAGCGGGTAAACCTCGGGGTCGGCGAAGGCGAAGAAAGCAAGTGCGCCGCCGTCGGCCAGAGCATAGAACGTATGGCACATCGCCACCTCACGGCCGAACGCCGGATGGCGCACCATCTCGCACCAAGTGGCCGCGAGCGGAATGCCGAGGACATCCTCGAAGAACTGGCGATTCTTCTCCTGGTCGCGCACGATGTAGGCATCGTGGTGCAGGCGCTCCGGCAGGCGGGCGAGTGGGTTGGCTGACATCGCTGTGCTCCATGCAAAGCCCAAGGACGCACTGAGCTTGCGCGTGCG
>JBDTFI010000040.1:0-7866 GCA_039938035.1 Acetobacteraceae bacterium
TACGCGGCCTCGACGATGATCTGCGTGCCGACCTCGCTCGACCAGCCGGTCGGCGCCGCGCTCGGCGCGCAAGCCGGCTTCGGCAAGCTATCGTCGGTCATCGGCGAAGCCGGCTTCAGCCAGGTCCGCAAGGCGACCGAGACGCCGTTCAATATGATCCTGGAGGCAAGGCCCTAGCGGGTGCGCTCGATTACGGTGAGAGGGGGTCATCACGTATCACCCGCCGATCGCCCACCCGGCGGGTGAAGTGGGTCGCGTCAAGGTACTCAAGCAGCGGAACACTGTATTTGCGCGAGATTCCGAACGCGGCGCCGATGTCGCCGACCAGCAGCCCGGCGTCGCCCACCAACAGCGGACGCAGCCGTCGGCGCGCCTCCTCGATGGCGTCCCGATGGAACAGGATCTCGCGCTTCTGAACGCGGTCGGGCGCGCGCACCAGCACGCCCTCGCGTACCAGCCGGTCCAGCGCCCGCCGCGTCGCGACATCGGCGGGCGCCGCCGTCGAGGGCGACAGGCCGGCCTGGCGGAAATTCTCGGCGAGCGCCGTGGCCAGCGCGTCACCGGCGACCCGCCGCGCCGCCTCAAGCTCGACACGGAGCAGGCGGATGCGTCCCGCCCGCTCGATCCGCCCCTGCGCTGCCAGACGAGTGAGCGCCAGGTCGAGCACCGCCGCGCCACATTCTGGCATCGCCGCCCGAAGCTGTTCGCGCGCCACCCCCTCGGGCTGATCGGACCAACGCGAGTCGAGCGCCCGAAGAATCGCGGCTTCCGTACGCTCAAGGGCCTGGACGGCGACGGCTGTTTCGCCGGCAATCAACACGGAGGTGCGGCGCAGCGCCGCCTCTGTCCGAGCCACCGACAGACCGGCGAGCCGGGCGAGGCCGAGCAGCTCGGCACCGTGCGCATCCGCCCGAATCAGCGCCGCCGTCACGATAGCCTGCGGCGTTTCGCTGGCGAGCACGGTTCCCCAGGCGAGCACCGTCGGATCGTCGCGGCGCAGCCGTTGCGCGCAGGGATCGAGCACGCGCCCGCCGGCGACGATTCGCGGCTCCGAAACCAGCCGCAGGATGACCCCCTCCCCCACCGGCACCGCCACGCGAGGCACGCAGCGAAGCTGGGCGAGGCACGTCTCCCCCGCCGCCAGCTCCGCGCGATCGAGCAAACGCAGCGTCGCCCCGGCCTCGCTCGTCCCGAACAACATTCGGAGCCGGGCGGCCGAGGCCACGGGGCGCGCGCTTGGGGCGGCGCGCAGTTCGACCGTCAGCCAGGACGACGCGGCGAGCAGGCCCGGCGCGGCCAGCGCCAGCCCGCGCCGCGCCTCCGCCGGCTCGATCCCCCGCAGGTTGACGGCGACCCGTTGAGCGGGCGCCGCGCTCGGCACGCTCGCGCCGCGCACCTGCACGCCGCGCACGCGCACCCGCCTGCCCCCGTGGGTCAGTTCCACCTCGTCGCCCGCGGCGATGGCGCCGCCGCGCAGCGTGCCGGTGACGACGGTGCCGTGGCCGGCGATCGAGAAGGCGCGGTCGATCGGCAGGTAGCACACGCCCCGATCGACCGGCGGGGGAGCCCGCGCCGCCAGCGCCGCGATGGCGTCCGCCAGCCCCGCGATCCCCTGCCCGTCCCGCGCCGAGACCAGAAATGGAGCGGACGCGCGCAGTCCGAGCCCGATCGCGAGCGCGGCGGCCTCCGCCCCCACCGCCTCGGCGCGATCGACCGGGACAAGGTCGCATTTGGAGACCGCGACGATCGCTTCCCGCACGCCGAGCAGCGCGACGATCTCGGCATGCTCGATGGTCTGCGGCCTGATCCCCTCATTGGCCGCCACCACCAGCAGAACCCCTCCAATGCCGGTGGCACCGGAGACCATCGTGCGAATGAAGCGTTCGTGGCCCGGCATGTCGATCAGGTCGACGACCGCGCCCGGCGCGGCGAGATGGGCGAAGCCGAGGGCGATCGAGATGCCGCGCCGACGCTCCTCCGCCAGGCGGTCCGTCTCGATACCCGTCAGAGCACGCACCAACGCGGTCTTGCCGTGATCGACATGGCCGATCACGCCCAGGATGAGGGCCATGCGCTTCATGTGCGCGCGGGCGCGCCGGGCCGGCAAGAGGCATTGCCATTGCCGTGAGGCGAACGATATGCCCTCGTTCTGCTGGGTCGATCGGGAGGACCGGGAATGCGACGTCGCGTGCGCGCGGCTATGTTCGGGACGGCGGCGCTAATGGCCGCCGGCGCGGTGGGCGCCCAAACGCCGAATGCCCAGACTCCGGCTTCTACCGCTCCAGCTCCTGCCGCTCCGGCTCCAGCCGCTTCAGCGCCCACCACCCCGCCGCCGGCGCAGGCCGAAGCGCCCCCCAAACCGCCGGCGCCCCCCGTCGACAAGTTCCGCGCCAAGACCGGGGAGCTTCGCGCCGCGGTCCTGATCGGCGCGACCGTCGTCAACGACCAGAAGCAGGCGATCGGCACGCTCAGCGACATCCTGCTGGATCAGAGCGCCAAGGTCACGAGCGCGGTGCTCTCGGTCGGCGGCTTTCTTGGCGTCGGCAGCCGTCTCGTGGTGGTGCCGTTCGCCGATTTGCACATCGAGCCGGACCGGATCGTGCTGCCCGGCGCGACGAAAGTCTCGCTGGAAAACCTGTCCGCCTATCAGGCCGGTGGGTAACGATCCGGTGATGGCGGCCGGGGTCGGCGTTTTTTGCCTCGCACCCTGGCCAAGCGGCCCGACATTGCCCCGCTGACGGGCGAGCGGAGACGGAGAACAGGATGGACCAAGTCCACGCCCGCCAGGCCGACGCCATCGGCCTTGAGCAGTTCCGTGCCGTCAGGGCCCACACCGACAAGCTGACCGCCTCGCTCAGCGCCGAGGACCAGTGCGTTCAGTCCATGCCGGACGCGAGCCCCACCAAATGGCACCGCGCGCACACGACCTGGTTCTACGAGGAGTTCGTCCTGCGGCCGTACCTGCCCGGCTATCGCGGCTTCGATCCGGATTTCCGCTACCTGTTCAACTCCTATTACGAGGCGGTCGGCCCCCGTCATCCTCGGCCGTCGCGCGGCCTGCTGACCCGACCCTCCGGCGCGCGCGTCGATGCCTATCGGGCGCATGTCGACGTGGCAATGGAGCGGCTGCTGCGCGACACGCCGGAACCCGCCGCCGCGCTCACCGAACTTGGATTGCAGCACGAGCAGCAGCACCAGGAACTGATCCTGACCGACATGCTGCACGCCTTCGCACAGAACCCGCTTTCGCCCGCAATCCTGCCCGATTGGCGCGAGCCCACCGGGACCGTGGGGCCGACCCGCTTCGTCCCCTTCGCCGGCGGGGTGACCGCGATCGGTCATGACGGGGGAGGGTTCTGCTTCGACAACGAGGCGCCGCGGCATCGCGTGTTCCTCGAACCGTTCGCGATCGCCGATCGGCTGGTCCGCAACCGCGACTGGCTCGCCTTCGTGCTGGACGGCGGCTACCGCAGCGCGAATCTGTGGATGTCGGACGGCTGGGCGCGGGTGCAGGCCGAGGGCTGGGATGGGCCGCTCTATTGGGAGAGCCGCGATGGCGCCTGGATGCAGATGGGACCGGGCGGACTCGCGCCGCTCGAACCCGATGCGCCGGTCCGTCATGTCTGCTGGTACGAGGCCGATGCCTATGCCCGCTGGGCCAGCGCGCGGCTGCCGACCGAGGCGGAATGGGAAGCGGCGAGCGGCGATCCGACGCTGCACGAACTGAGCGGGCACGTCTGGCAATGGACGGAGAGCGCCTACCGCCCCTATCCGGGATTTCACGCGGCGCCCGGCGCGGTCGGCGAATACAATGGAAAGTTCATGATCGGTCAGATGGTGCTGCGCGGCGGCTCGCTCGCCACGCCAACGGGGCACACGCGCCCCACCTATCGCAACTTCTTTCACCCCGACAAGAGATGGCAGTTCACGGGCCTGCGGCTCGCGCGCGATGCCTAGCCACGCGGAGGACGACTCATGCCCGACGACAGTATGACGCTCGCCGAGCGAATCGACCCCGACTTGGCGAGCGTCGCGCTACAAGGGCTTTCAGGGAGGCCGAAAACGCTTCCCGCCAAGCTGTTCTACGACGACGAGGGCTGCCGGCTCTTCTACCGCATCACCGAATTGCCCGAGTATTATCTCACCCGCACGGAGCTTGCGCTGCTGTCCGAGATCGCGCCCCAATTCGTGGGGCCGACCGCCGCGCTGATCGAGTACGGCGCAAGCGACGAGGCGAAGGCATCCGCGCTGCTGGACCAGATCGACGCGCGCGAAAGGCCGGCCTTCGCCGCCTACGTGCCGATCGACGTCGCCGAGACGGCGCTCCTGGCGATGACGGCGCGGCTGGCGCTCGCCCGGCCGCACCTGAAGGTCTGGCCTGTGGTCGGCGATTTCCTCCGCCCCGTCGCGCTTCCAGCGGCGCTCGGAGACTTGGCACGGCTGGGCTTCTTCCCGGGCTCGACCATCGGCAACCTCGATCCCGCCCAGGCGCGGCTGTTCCTGGCGCAGGCGCGGCGCACATTGGGGGCGCGTGCGAGGATGCTGGTCGGCGTCGATCTTCGGAAGGACGCGGCGCTGGTGCTCCCCGCCTATGACGACGCGGCCGGCGTGACCGCCGCGTTCAACCTCAACATCCTCGCCCGCCTCAACCGCGAGGCGGGCGCTGATTTCGACCTCGACGGCTTCGCCCACCGCGCGGTGTGGAACGCCGAGGAGAGCCGGATCGAGATGCACCTGGTCAGCCGGCGCGCCCAGACGGCGGGCATCGACGGCTGTACGATTCGTTTCGCGGCAGGCGAGACGATCCACACCGAGAACAGCTACAAGCACACGCCCGAAGCCTTCCGCGCGATCGCCGAAGCGGCGGGCTGGCGGGCGGAGCGGATGTGGACCGATCCGGCGCGGCTGTTCTCGATCCACCTGCTCGGCGGCTGAAGCCCGACATCACGCCGAATGGCGCAGCAGCAGGGCGCCGAGGGCGAGCAGTAACGCGGGCGGCATCACCACGATGCCGAGCTTCAGGAACGTCCAGGCGCTGACATCCTGGCCGTCCCGGCGGAGCGCGGTGAGCCACAGGATGGTCGCCAGCGAGCCGGTGACGGACAGGTTGGATCCCAGATCGACGCCGATCACGACGGCCCCTGAGACCGCGTTCGGAACCCCGGCCACCTGCACCGCGTGTCCGGCGATCAGCCCGACGGGAAGGTTGTTCATCACGTCGCAGGCGAGCGCCAGCACGATCCCGACTCCCCATGCCGTCCTTCCCACCGATTCGCGCGCGGCATCGTGCAAGGCCGCGCTGAGAACGCCGAGCACGCCGGTCGTGTCGAGGGATTCGACAAGGACAAACAACCCCGCCACCAGCGGCAGTACGCCCCACGAAATGCCGCGCAGCACCCCCCAGGGGGCCTCGCGCTTGCGTAGCAAGACGAAAGCGGCCGTGACGAACCCGGCCGTAAAGGTTGCAAGGCCGAGTTGGATGTCGAGGGCCGAGGCCGCCGTCAGGACAACCGCCGTCGCGATGATGCCGCAAGCGGCGGCCTTGCCGGCGGCGGACAGCGCGGGCACCTCCACGGACGCCAAGATCTTCTGACGCAACGCCCGGCGCTGGGTCAGGCGCAGCGCCACGTAGGTGGCGAGGATCGACAGCAGGGCGGACGGAGCGTAGCGCGCCAGCCATTCCAGCAGTGGCGGCATGTGAGTGCCGTAGATCACCAGGTTCGCCGGATTGGAGATCGGCAGCACGAAGCCGGCGGCGTTGGCGATGAAGGCGCAGATGAAAAGATAGGGCAGTTTCTCGCGCGCCTGCACCGCTCTGGCCACGGAAGCGACGGCGGGCGTGAGCACGACGGCGGTGGCGTCGTTCGACAAGAAGATAGTGACGACCGTGCCGACGAGGTACACCAGCGTGAACAGGCGCCTTGCGGAGCCTTTGGCCAGACGAGCGGCCTGCGCCGCCAGCCAGTCGAACAACCCCTCCCGGCGAGCCAGCTCGGCCAGCAGCATCATGCCGATCAGGAACAGATAGACGTCGATTCCCTTCTCCACCCCTGTCAGCGCGGCCCCCACCGGCAGCAGCCCGAAGACCACCAGCGTGACGGCGCCGGCCACCGCCGATATCCATTCCGGCAGCTTCCACGGCCGGACGATCACGCCTGCGGTCGCCAGCGCGGCGATGCCCCAGGTGAAGCCGTCGGCGAGCGTGATCGCGCTCAAGTCCCGACGCTGCCCGTTCGCTTCCCGGACAACTCCAGCCCGTACAACCGTATCTTCGCGTGCAGAAGCTGGCGGTGGATGTCGAGCCGGCGCGCCGCCTCGCTGCGGTTGCCGTCGGACGCCTCGAGCGCCTTGCGGATCATCGCCGTCTCCAGCCGCGCGACCGCGCCCGGCAGGTCGCCATCCAGCCAGTCCGCGGCCTCGGCATCGGGGAAAGGCGTCAGGAAGCCCAGGTCGGTCGCGACCACGACCGGCTGACGCAGCATGGCGGCGATCCGCTCCATGCCGTTGCGAAGTTCACGGACATTGCCGGGCCTCGGATGCGCGAGCAGCCGGCTCGCGGCCTCGGCGGTCAGGCGCTTGGGTGCGGCACCGGCCGCGGCGAGCGCCAGGAAGTGCTCGGCGAGCGGGACGATGTCGGCGAGGCGTTCGCGCAGCGGCGGCAGCGCCACCCGAATGACGCCGAGGCGATAGAATAGATCCTCACGAGACCGCCCCTGCGCGACGCCGGCGCGCAAGTCCTGATGGGTCGCCGCGATGACGCGAACGTCCACCTGGACGGCCCGCCCGCCGACCGGCGCCACCACGCGATCCTGCAACACCCGCAGCAGCTTGGCCTGCATCGGCAGACCCATGTCGCCGATCTCGTCGAGGAACAGCGTGCCGTGATCGGCCTCGCGGAAGGAGCCCGGCCGATCGGCCATCTCGCCTGTGAAGGCGCCACGGACATGGCCGCACATCTGGCTCTCCAGCAGGTCGGGCGGGATCGCGGCGCAGTTGACGGCGACGAACGGCTTGGCCGCGCGCCGCCCATGCGCGTGGATCGCGCGCGCCACCTCCTCCTTGCCTGTCCCGGTCTCTCCGATGATCAGCACCGTCGCGTCGGTATCGGCCAGCTTCCCGATCGTCTTCTGCACCTCCCGCATGGCAGCGCTCGACCCGACCAGTTCACCGCCATCCGGAGCGCCGATCGGCAAGGGTGCCGAGGCCTCGCGCGGCAGCATCCGCGCGACCAGCGCACCCAGTTCGGCGCGCCCGATCGGCTTGGCAAGATGGTCGACCGCACCCAGCCGCATCGCCTCGATCGTGTTGGCGGCCGTCGGCACGGCGGTCAGAACGGCGACCGGCGGCGGCGCGTGCCCAGCGACGATGCGCCGGAGCACTTCGAGGCCGTCGAGACCGGGCATCCGCAGATCGAGCAGGACGGCGTCGATGCCCGGCTCGCGCAGCCGCGCCAGGGCCGCCGCGCCATCGGCGGCCTGCACCGGCGCGTGACCGAGATCGGCGAGCGCCTCGGCGATGCCGTCGCGCAAAGCGTCGTCGTCGTCAACGATCAGGATTGTCGTCACGGCAGCTCCAACGCGAACACCGCCCCGCCGTCGCCTGCCCCGCCGGGAGAAAGCAAGCGCATGCGCCCGCCCTGCGCCTCGGCGAGTTCGCGGGCGAGCGCGAGACCCAGGCCGGTGCCCTCGGGCCGCCCGGTCACGAGCGGCTCGAACGATCGGTCGCGTAGCTCCGGGGCGACGCCGGAACCGGTGTCGGTGACGGCGAGGCGCAGGAAACCCTCGGCGACGACTCAAGACGACGTCACCAGCCCGCCGGGCGGCGTGTGCTGGATCGCGTTCAGCACGAGATTGCCGAGCGCGCGGT
>JBDTFI010000041.1:0-4066 GCA_039938035.1 Acetobacteraceae bacterium
CATGTCCGGCGATCAGCAGAACGTAGGCGCCAATTGGCTGGCCTTGCCGCTCCAGCGTCGTTCTGATGTCCGCCGAATGGGCCGCCGCTTCAACGTCGAATGGCAGCACGTCGAGCCGCGCGGCGAAACGCTCCACCTCGTGCCGATTCCCGATCGGCCTGGCCGATTTGCCGGCGCCGCCCAGCAGTTCGGCCAGCACGATCGTCGAGACGCACAACGCGTCCGCCTCGGCGTTGAAGCGGCCTCGCAGTCCTTGGGGGCGATCGCGCAGCACCCGGATGCAGAGGTTGGTATCCAGCATGTAGCGGAGCACCTAGAACGCCTCGCGCGTCTGGACCTGGGGCTGCTCCCGCTCCCCCACCTCGATGCCGGGCGCGTCGAAGAAGTCGTCCCATACCGCGTTCGCCGGCACGATCACCCGCCGGGCGCCGTCCCGCAGGATCGACACCTCGCGAACACCGGCCGGGAATGCCACATCCTTCGGCAAGCGAACCGCCTGCGAGCGATTGGTCCGAAACACGGTGGTGCGGGTCATGAGATGCTCCCGTCGGGGATATGAGAACTGTATATCCCATCCCTGGATATGTCAAAGCGATATACTAATGGATCGATGTCCTCGCTTGTGAGCGCGCGACCCTCCCCCTATAGCTACCCGCCATCCGAGGTCGCCCGTCGAGTCCCATGCCGCATCCGCCAGTCTATAAGCGCGTCCTGCTGAAAGTCTCGGGCGAGGCGCTCATGGCGCGTCGCGACTATGGCCTCGACAACGACCAGGTACGCGCCATCGCCGCCGATATCGGCGATGTCGCCGCGATGGGCGTGCAGGTCTGTCTGGTGATCGGCGGCGGCAACATCTTTCGCGGCGTCTCCGGCGCCGCCGAGGGCATGGAGCGGGCGCAGGCCGACTATATGGGGATGCTGGCCACCGTGATGAACGCGCTGGCGATGCAAAGCGCCCTCGAATCCCGCGACGTTCCGACCCGGGTGCAGTCCGCCATCCCGATGTCCACGGTTTGCGAACCCTACATCCGCCGCCGCGCCGAGCGGCATATGGAAAAGGGCCGCGTGGTGATCTTCGCCGCCGGAACCGGCAATCCGTTCTTCACCACCGACACCGCCGCCGCGTTGCGCGCCACCGAGATGAACTGCGACGCCCTGTTCAAGGGCACCCAGGTGGATGGGGTCTATGCCGCCGACCCGCGCCTTGTGCCGGAGGCGGAACGCTACGATGAACTCACCTATCAGGACGTCCTCGCCAATCAGCTCCAGGTCATGGACGCCGCCGCGATCAGCCTGGCCCGCGAGAATGGCCTGCCGATCGTCGTCTTCAACATCCACGCCGCCGGCGCCTTCGCCGCCGTGGTTCGCGGCGAGGGTCGCTTCACCCGGATCGTCGAACGACCCTGAGCCGTTGGAGAGCCGAGATGCCAGCCGACCTCAACACGCTGAAGCAGGACCTGACCCGGCGCATGGATGGCGCGCTGGAGACCTTGCGCCGGGAATTCGCCGGCCTGCGAACCGGGCGCGCCAGCCCCGCCTTGCTGGAACCGGTTCGCGTCCTCGCCTACGGCTCCGAGGTGCCGTTGAATCAGGTCGGCAATACCGGGGTGCCGGAGGCGCGGATGCTGACGGTGCAGGTCTGGGATCGCTCCTTGGTCGGGGCGGTGGAGAAGGCGATCCGCGACGCCGGCCTCGGACTCAACCCGGCCTCGGACGGCCAACTGGTCCGCGTGCCGATCCCGCAGCTCACAACGGAGCGGCGCACCGAGTTGGTGAAACTCGCCCATAAATACGCCGAAGGCGGCAGGATCGCCGTGCGGGGCGTCCGCCGCGACGGCATGGAGCAGGTCAAGGTGTTCGAGAAGAAGCACGAGATCGGCGAGGACATCGCCAAGGTCTGGCACACCGAGGTGCAGAAACTGACCGACCAGTACATCAAACGGGTCGATGACTTCCTGGCCGACAAGGAAAAGGACATCAAGCAGGTCTGACACGCGCGTGCCCCCGTCCCTCCAGGCCGTGCGCCCTCCTGAAACGGCGCCGCCGGCCTCCCCGCCGGCTCATGTCGCGATCATCATGGACGGCAACGGCCGCTGGGCCGCCGCGAAGCACCTGCCGCGCGTCGCCGGCCACCGGGAGGGCGCACGTGCCGTCCGGCGCACCATCGAGGCGGCGATCCATCACGGCGTCGGCTGGCTTACGCTGTATGCCTTCAGCAGCGAGAACTGGCGCCGTCCCGAAAGCGAGGTCACCGACCTGACCGGCCTCCTGCGCTACTACCTCCGCAACGAGATCGCCGAGTTTGACGCCAACGGCGTCCGCCTGCGGGTAATCGGCGAGCGCTCGCGGTTCGATGCCGGCATCCAGCGGGAGCTGGCGGGCGCGGAGGCTCGCACCGCAGCCAACCGCCGCCTGAACCTGACGGTCGCCCTGTCCTACGGCTCGCGCGCCGAGATCGCCCAGGCGGCGCGCGCAGCGGCCGAAGCCGCGCGCGACGGGCGCCTCGATCCCGCGAGCATCGACGAGCAAGGCTTCGGAAGCCTGCTTTCGACCGCCGGGATGCCCGATCCGGACCTCCTCATCCGCACCTCCGGGGAGCAGCGGCTGTCGAATTTCCTGTTATGGCAGGCGGCCTACGCGGAGTTTCTTTTCCTCGATGTCCTCTGGCCGGATTTCGACGACGCGTATTTCAGCGCCGCGCTCGCCGAGTATGCCCGCCGGGAGCGGCGCTTTGGCGGTCGGCCTGGCTGATCCGACGCCGCGCCCCGCCTGGGCGGATCTGCGTATCCGGGCGCTCTCGGCCGTGGTGCTTGCCCCGCTCGTGCTCGCCGCCATCTGGCTGGGCGGCGTGGTCTTCCTCGTCCTCCTCGGGATCGTCTCGTTCGGCCTTGCGTATGAATGGGCCGGATTGTGCCGGGCCGGCCGATGGCGGCGCGAGTCGCTGGTCTTGGGAATCGGCGCGGTCGCGGTGTGGGCGGTCGCACTGGGCTGGCTGCGCTCGGACCCGCTGGCGGGGCGCGCGAACGTGATCGGGCTGGCGCTGGTCATCTGGGGCAGCGACATCGGCGCCTATCTGGCCGGGAGGCTGATCGGCGGCCCGCTTCTCGCCCCACGCATCTCGCCCGGCAAGACGTGGGCCGGTGCGGCGGGCGGGGTGGCCACGGCCGCCCTGATCGCCGCCGGCGCGGCGACTTTGCTGACCCCGACGCCGAACTTGCCCGCTGCCCTGGTGGTCGGCGCGGCGCTCTCGGTATGCGGGCAGATCGGCGATCTCGCCGAAAGCGTGGCCAAACGGCGCGCGGGGGTAAAGGATTCCGGTCGGCTGATTCCGGGGCACGGCGGCCTGCTGGACCGGCTGGATGCCGTGATGGCCGCCGTCCCGGCCGCGACTCTCCTTTCCCTTGTACTCGGGCGTGGGGTAGTCCTTTGGCAATGACAAACGAAACCCCGCGATCGGTTACCGTGCTGGGAAGCACCGGCAGCGTCGGCACGCAGACGATCGCGTTGCTGGCCGCCGAGCCCGAACGCTACCGTGTCCGCGCCCTGGTTGCCGGGCGCAACGTCGTCCGCCTCGCCGAGCAGGCCATCGCACTGCGCGCCGAGTTCGCCGTCGTCAGCGACCCGGCCCACGCTGACGCCCTGAGGGACGCGCTCGCCGGCACCGGCATCGAGATCGGGGCGGGGCCGGAGGCCGTGATCGAGGCCGCCTCCCGCCCGGCCGACTGGACGATGGCCGCGATCACCGGCGCCGCCGGACTCGCCTCCACCCTCGCCGCCATTCGCCGCGGCGCCTGCGTGGCGCTCGCCAACAAGGAGGCGCTGGTCTGCGCGGGAGAGGTGATGCTGGCGGCCGTCCGCGCGGCGGGCGCCCGCCTGCTGCCCGTCGACTCTGAGCACAACGCGATTTTCCAGTCCCTCGCCGACGGCAACCACGGCGCGGTCGAGCGGATCATCCTCACCGCCTCGGGCGGCCCGTTCCGCACCGCCAGCACCGAGGAGATGGCGCGCGCCACGCCCGAGGCAGCGTTGAAGCACCCTGTCTGGTCGATGGGGGCGAAGATCTCGA
>JBDTFI010000042.1:0-6383 GCA_039938035.1 Acetobacteraceae bacterium
CCGAGGCCGATTCGGCGGTGCCGTTCCAGCCGAGGCAGATGCGCGTGCCGACGGAGGGCAGCGCGACGCGCGGCGACACCAGGACCGGCCGCCCGGAATCGAACAGCACCGCGTGCAGGGCGTCGGACGAGGAGACGTCCTCGCCGGACTCCGGATGCGGCACCACCGTTACGTCGGCGAGCCGCGCCTGCTGGGCGACGATGTCCTCCTCGCGCCCGGTCACGGAGGCGAAGCTCGCGCTCGGGCCGGTGCGCGCGCGCGGCTCGGCCAACGCGACGTCGTGGGCGGCCACGAAGCGGTCGAACATCGCGCGCACCGCTTGCGCCCGGTGGGCGCTTTCCTTCTCGGTGGCCGACATCATTTCCTCGATCATCGCCCCGGACAGGCCTTCTCCGGCCAAGGGAGCGACGTCGCGACTATCCACGCGGACGTGCAAGGCCAGGACATGCGCATCCCAGGCCCGCGCGATGGTCAGGGAGGTCGTCAAGGCCGCTTCACCGGCGGCGGTGCCGGTCAACGGCAGGAGGAGCTTGCGGATGGCCATTGCCCGATGTCCTTTTCGCGGGTCTGCGATGCATCCATAGCACGGGAGCCCCCCTATCCGACAGGGGCTTCGCTTACGGAAACAATTTGCCAACCGTCCAGGTGCCGCCGACGGCGCGCGTGAACGCCGTCCTGTCATGCAGGCGGTAGGGCATGTCCTGCCAGAACTCGAGGCTGTCGGGACTGAGGCGATAGCCTGACCAGTGCGACGGCCGGGGCACGGCGTCGCCGGGGAACCGCGCCTCTTGCTCGGCGAGGCGTCGCTCCAGTTCGGCGCGGCTCGCCAGGGGGCGCGACTGGTCCGACGCCCAGGCGCCGAGTCGGGAGATTCGCGCGCGGGTGGCGTAGTAGGCATCCGCCTCGGCTGCGGTAACCGGCCCGATCGTGCCCTCGATCCGGATCTGGCGCTGGCGCGACTTCCAGTGAAACAACAGGGCGGCACGGGGATTGGCCGCCAGCTCGCCACCCTTGCGGCTTTCGGTGTTGGTGTAGAACACGAAGCCACGCGCATCGTGGCCCTTGAGCAGCACGATCCGCGCCGAGGGCCGCCCGTCCGGCGTGGCGGTCGCAAGGGTCATGGCGTTCGGATCGGCGGGCTCGGACGCGCCGGCCTCTTCCATCCAGCGATCGAACCAGGCGAACGGATCGGCCTGGCTCGGTTCGGTCTCGGCCATGATCGGCTCCTCTCCGGTCAATGCCTCTTGCCCGCCCGCGCGGCCCTGTGCCACCACCGGGTCGGATCGCATAACCCGAGGACGCGCAATGGCGGCGGAACCGCAGGCAGGCACGCTGCTGCAAGGCAAGCGCGGACTCATAATGGGGGTGGCGAACGAGCGCTCCCTGGGCTGGGGTATCGCCGAGGCGTGCGCGGCACAAGGTGCCGAGTTGGCCTTCACCTTCCAGGGCGAAGCCCTGGAGAAGCGGGTCCGGCCGCTGGCGGCCTCGCTTGGCTCGACGCTGGTGCTCGGCTGCGACGTGGCTGCGGAGGCGAGCATGGACGCCGCCTTCGCGACGCTGCGGGAGACGTGGGACCGGCTGGACTTCCTGGTCCACGCGATCAGCTTCGCCGACAAGGCGTTCCTGCGCGGCCGCTACCTCGACACGCCGCGCGAGGCCTTCCTCCAGGCGCTCGACATCTCGTGCTACTCGTTCACCGCCGTCTGCCAGCGCGCCGTCCCGATGATGCAGCGGGGCGGCAGTCTGCTCACGCTGTCCTACCTGGGCGCGGAGCGTTGGACGCCCCATTACAACGTCATGGGCATCGCCAAGGCGGGGCTGGAGTGCTCGGTACGCTATCTGGCGGCCGATCTCGGCGGCGACGGCATCAGGGTGAACGCAATCAGCGCCGGGCCGATCAAGACGCTGGCCGCCTCCGGCATCGGCGATTTCCGCTACATCCTGCGCTGGAACGAGCTGAACAGCCCGTTGCAGCGCAACGTGACCACCGCCGATGTCGGCGGTGCCGGCGTCTACCTGCTGTCGGAATTGTCCTCCGGCGTCACCGGGGAGGTGCATCACGTCGATTGCGGCTATCATCTCATCGGGATGAAGAATCCGGCCGCGCCCGATATCGCGGTCGTGGAGGGCGGGCATGAGTGACCAACCCGAGAATCTGATATTGGTCTATCTTCGGCGGCTGGATGAGAAACTCGATCGCGTGTTCGAGCGCCTGGACGATCTGACGCATCGGGTGACGTCGCTTGAGCTGAAGGTTTCGCTGCTGCACAACGACTTCGCCCGACAGTCGGACCGGATGGATCGCATCGAGGTTCGCCTGGAGCGGATCGAGCGCCGCTTCGACATCGTGGGAGCCGCTGAATAGCGGCGTCAGGGCGACTATTCGAGCGAAGGGAGAAGCCATGCGCATCACTCGCATCTTCGCTGATCCGGGCGGCTTATCGCACTTTGCCGACCTCGAAGTCCCGACCGACACTATCCAGTTGTTCGCCGAGATGCCGGCGTTCCGCGTGAACCGGTTCGCCGGCCCGTCACCGGTCAAGTTCTTCGCCGTTCCGGCCGAACTCGAGATGGCCGACTGGCATACCGCGCCGATGCGCCAGCTCGCGGTCGCGCTGAACGGGGTTGTGGAATACGAGACCGGTGACGGCGAGATTCGCCGCTTCGGCCCGGGTGAGGTGGTGCTCGTGGAGGACACGGCCGGCGCCGGTCACGTCACTCGCTTCGCCGAGGGCGAGCAGCGCTTTCTGCATATCCCGGTCCCCGACGACTGGCCGGCCTGACAGTCCCGTTCCATGTCCCACAACACATTCGGCCATCTGTTCCGCGTCACCACCTGGGGCGAGAGCCACGGACCGATGATCGGCTGCGTCATCGACGGCTGTCCGCCCCGCATCACCTTGTCCGAAGCCGACATCCAGCCCTGGCTCGATCGGCGCCGACCGGGCCAGTCGAAATTCACCACCCAGCGCCAGGAGCCCGATCTGGTCCGCATCCTCTCGGGCGTGTTCGAGGGCCAGACCACCGGCACGCCGATCGCACTGGTCATCGAGAACGTCGATCAACGCTCACGCGACTACAGCGAGATCGCCGCGCGCTTCCGCCCCGGCCACGCCGATCTCGCCTACGACCTGAAATACGGCATCCGCGACTATCGCGGCGGCGGGCGCAGCTCGGCGCGGGAAACCGCGATGCGGGTCGCCGCCGGCGCCGTCGCACGCAAGGTGCTTGAGGGCGTGCGCATTCGCGGCGCGCTGGTGGCGATGGGGCCGCACGAGATCGACCGCGCGCGCTGGGATTGGGACGCGGTGGATGAAAACCCGTTCTTCTGCCCCGACCCGGTCGCCGCCAAGGAATGGGAGGGCCTGCTTTCGGCGGTCCGCAAGCAGGGCTCCTCGCTC
Organism: Acetobacteraceae bacterium; assembly: GCA_039938035.1. GTDB lineage: Bacteria > Pseudomonadota > Alphaproteobacteria > Acetobacterales > Acetobacteraceae > DATFDN01. The sequence continues at coordinate 3,402 of JBDTFI010000042.1, forward strand.
GGCGCGGTCATCGAGGTGCAAGCGGACGGCGTGCCCCCCGGCCTCGGCGCGCCGGTCTACGCCAAGCTCGACGCCGACCTCGCCGGCGCGCTGATGTCGATCAATGCGGTGAAGGGGGTCGAGATCGGCGACGGCTTCGCCGCCGCCACCCTGCGCGGGGAGGCGAACGCCGACGAGATGCGGATGGATGACGGCGTGGTGGCGTTCCAGTCCAACCACGCCGGCGGCGTGCTGGGCGGCATCTCCACCGGCCAGCCGATCGTCGCGCGCTTCGCCGTCAAGCCGACCAGCTCCATCCTGAGCCCCCGCCGGACGGTCGATCGCGCCGGCCAGGAAACCGAGATCGTCACCAAAGGCCGCCACGATCCTTGCGTCGGCATTCGCGCCGTACCGGTGGGCGAGGCGATGGTCGCCTGCGTGCTCGCCGACCACCTGCTGCGCCACCGCGCGCAGAACCCCGCCGCGCCTCAGACCGCGCGGCTGCCGCGCAACTGAGGGCCCAGTACCATCGCCGCCCCGATCAGCTCCAACGCGATGCACAGCGCCAGCGCCGGTCCGTAGCCACCGGACAGGTCGCGCAGCACCCCAAGCACGGCGGGGGCGAGCGCGTAGGTCAACTGCCCGACCGCCGTGCTGAGACCGATCACCAGGCCGAAGGATCGCGCGGCGAACTCCCGCTGCACGATCAACGACGGCAGCGTGATGACGTTGCCCACGGACAGGCCGAACAGCAGGCAGGCCGAGTACAGTGCCTCGGGCCGGTCGGCCAGCGTCAGGATCAGGCCGAGCGCGACGGCCTGACTGGCGAAACTGATCGCGGAGACGCGGCGCTGGTGCAGCCGGTCGATCACGAATCCCAGCCCGAGACGCCCCGCCATCGCCGCGCCGGCGGTAATGGAAAGCGCGATGGCGGTGCCATGCGCGCCGAGATGCGGCAGCAGAAGCGCGACGAGATGCACGATCACGCCAACCTGGGCGGCGAGCGCGAGGGCGAACGGCGTCGCGATCGACCAGAACCGCTTATCGCGCAGCACCTGCCCGGCGGTGGCCAGCGCCGGCGGCCCCTCGACGACGGTGGCGGCGGCGTGCCGTGCCGAAATGTGCTGCCCGGAGCGAGGGACGCCGACGAGAATAAGCGGGATCAGCAGCGCGAGCAGCACCAGCACGGTGTCGGTGACCGCGCTGGCAAGCCCGACGCGGCTGCTCAGCGTGACCAGGACCGGCGCCACCGTGAACCCGGCGGCGCTCGCACCATTCAGCGCGAGGCTGATGGCCAGGCCACGCTGGCGATCGAAGTACAGCGCGAGCGTCGTGGAGATCGCCGTGACGGTGGTGGCCGCCCAGCCGGCGGCCATGACGATCGCGGCGACATAGAGGTGCCACGGCGACTGGCTTCTACCGAGGAGGATCACGCCGCCACCCATCAGTACCGCCCCGCCGATCAGCACGACACGCGGCCCGAGCCGATCGAGAGCGGCATGGACGCGGGTCAACAACAGCGCGCCGCTCAGGTAGAACACAGTCGTCGAGGAGGCGATGACCGCGATGGACCAGCCGTGCGCGCGGTGCAGTTCGGCGAGATAGACCGACTGGCCGTAGAAGCCGAAACCCCACGCGAAGATGGCGGTCGCGAAGCATGCGAGGATGACGGGCCAGTGCCGTGCCAGTTCGGTGCGCGCGCTCATGCCGATCGGTGGTGAGAGAGTCTGATGCATGGGTGCAAACCTGTGCGGGTCAGGGCCTTGATGCAAACGAGAATCCCTGTCGGGTCACGTTGAGAAATCCTATACTCACCCATGCCTCGCCTGCCTCCCCTCAACGCGCTGCGCGCCTTCGAGTCCGTGGCGCGGCACGCCAGCGTGACCGAGGCCGCCCGCGACCTCGGCGTGACGCCGGGTGCGGTGAGCCAGCAGATCGCCCTGCTCGAGCATCGCCTCGGCGCGAAGCTGTTCCGTCGACTGCACCGGGCGCTGGAACTGACCGAGGCGGGCCGCGTCCTTCTGCCGCAGGTCCGAGGCGCGTTCCGCCAGATCGCCGAGGCGGTGCAACGGGTGGCGACGCTCTCCGGGACGCAGACCCTGACCCTCAGCGCGCCGCCCGCGTTCGCCGCCGCATGGCTGGTGCCGCGCCTCGGCGGCTTCCAGGTCGCGCACCCCGCGATCGATCTGCGCCTGTCCACCGGTCGCGCCCTGGTCGATTTCGACACCGGCGGCGCCGACGTGGCGATCCGTCACGGGCTGGGACGCTGGAAAGGCCTGCGCGCCGACCGGATCGTCAGCGCGGCGCTGGTTCCCGTCTGCGACCCCGCCCTGCTCCACGAGCGCCGCCCCGCGCGGGCGGAGGATTTGGCATCCCTGCCATTGCTGCACGACGGCCAGCGTCAGGATTGGGCTTTGTGGTTTCCGGCGCATGGCGTGCAGCCGGTGCCGCGCGCGGCGTTCTCCGGACCGAGCTTCGACGACCAGATGCTGCTGATCCGCGCGGCCGCGTCCGGGCAAGGCGTCGCGCTCGTCACCGAGGCGCTGGCCTCCGCCGAACTGGCGGCCGGTTCGCTGGTCCGCGCCCTTGACCTCACGTGGCCGCAGGAATTCGCCTACTGGCTGGTCTGCCCGCGCGGCAACGCCGAGCAGCTGAAGATCGTTGCGCTGCGGGAGTGGGTTCTCGCGGAGGCGGATGGGTCTCCGTCGTCATCCCCTCGGCAGGGTGCTCAGGGCGATGCCGATCAGCACGAACACGGTGCCGATGCCGAAAGACCCGCCAATAGGGTCGCCGAGCAGCAGCGCGGACGCCGCGACACCGATGAGCGGCTGCAGGTACTGCGACCCCGCGGCGATGCGCGCCGGCAGCGTCCGCAAGGTGTGCAGCCAGATCCATACGCCGGCGACGGTCACCAGAACGCCGAGATAGAGCACGATGCCGATCCCCAGAAGCCCAGGCGACTGGGTCCGGTCGATCTCCCAGGGGATAAACGGCACCAACAGG
>JBDTFI010000043.1:0-3187 GCA_039938035.1 Acetobacteraceae bacterium
TTGCCGCCGGCGGCGAGCATCTCGGCGGCGGCGGCGGAGGCGAGCGGGTGGTTGGTGACCGCCATGCCGCGCGCGCCGTGGGCGGGCGCCTTCTCCGGCGTAAAGCGGACGTCGGTGTGCGCGCGCCAATCGGTCATCGGGCGATCCCCTGGTTGTTCCTGGCTGCATTGTTCGGTACGGGGCGCCATACGGAAAGAGGGGACGACCATGGAGCTTCGGGGACAGGCGGCGCTGGTGACCGGCGGCGGGTCGGGGCTGGGGGCGGCGACGTGCGAGGCGCTGGCCGCATCCGGGGCGAAGGTGGCGGTGCTCGATCGCAACGAGGCCGCCGCGCGGGCGGTCGCCGCGCGGATTGGCGGGGTGGCGGTGGCCTGCGACGTCGCAGAGTCGGCCTCGGCCGAAGCGGCGGTCGCACAGGCACGGGTGGCGCATGGGCCGGCACGACTGCTGGTCAATTGCGCGGGCATCGGCAACGCCGGGCGGATCGTCGGGCGCGACGGGCCGCTGGCCCTGCCGGCATTCGAGCAGGTGATCCGGGTGAACCTGATCGGCACGTTCAACGTGCTGCGGTTGGCGGCAGCCGAGATGAGCGCGCTTGATGCGCTGGACGACGGCGAACGGGGAGTGATCGTCAACACCGCCTCGATCGCAGCCTACGAGGGCCAGGTGGGCCAGGCGGCCTATGCGGCCTCGAAAGCGGGCGTGGTCGGCCTGACCTTGCCGGCGGCGCGCGAGTTCGCGAGGGTCGGTATTCGGGTGATGACGATAGCGCCGGGGCTGATCGAGACGCCGATGTTCAACGGGCTGCCCGACGACGTGCGCCGCGGACTCGCCGCCTCGGTCCCCTTCCCGTCCCGCCTTGGGCTTCCGGCGGAGTATGCGGCGCTGGTCCTGCACATCGCCGCCAACCGTTTCCTGAACGGGGAGACGATCCGGTTGGACGGGGCGTTGCGGATGGCGCCCAGGTGAGCCGCGGCGCGAACCGCCAAATAGTACACGCGACTGTGACATCCGCTTAGGGACTTTATTTCTCCTTCGCGCGGTCCCCTTCAACGGGGTAGAACCGGGTCGCGAAAGGAGTTTTCTCCATGAGCCCTTGTCGTATTGGATTAGGCGCCGTTTCCGCGCTTTGCGTGGTAATCCCACCCCTTGCTGGGGCTTCCGCTGCTCCGCTCATCATCATGACGCAGAACATGGATGAGGGGACCGATTACAGCGCACTCGCGAGCGCGACCACGCCGGGCGCGTTCCTGGCTGCCGTTACCCAGACATATCAGGAGATCGCGGCAACTCAGCCAGCCGCGCGGGCCGACGTGATGGCGCAGGAGATCGCCGCGCAGCATCCCGACCTCGTGGCGCTGCAGGAGGCATCGCTCGTGCGGACCAGCAGCGCGCCGCCAGCCACGGCGGTGACGTCCGACCTACTCGGATCGCTGCTCGGCAGGCTCGGAACGCTTGGCCAGCACTATGCGCCGGTTGTCATCGGCACCGAGTTGGACGCCGAGGCGCCGAGCACGCTTGGCTTCGACGTCCGCCTGACGACGCAGGACGTAATCTTGGCAAGGACCGACTTGCCCGCCTCTGAGTTCAGCGTATCGGACCCGCAGGCGCATCATTTTGCGACGCAACTGGTGGTGCCGACCCCCGTCGGACCGTTTGCGCTGACCCGTGGCTGGGCCTCGGTGGATGCCACGCTCGACGGAAGCTCGTTCCGTTTCGTCACCACGCACCTCGACACCGGGCAGTTCTCGCCGCTCATCCAGACGGCGCAAGCGGAAGAATTGCTGGCTGGCGCGGGGAACACGCCATTGCCGGTGATCTACGCCGGCGATTTCAACAGCTCGGCTGGCGACCCAACCGATCCCACCTACTCAACCTATAAGGCGCTAATCGACGCCGGGCTTTCCGACGCATGGGTGTTGACCAATCCTGGCGATCCTGGGTTCACGTGCTGCGAGGATCCCGATCTGCTCAACTCCGATCCAACGCTCACGCAGCGGATCGATCTCGCGCTCTTCACGGGCCCGTTCGGGGTTGATGAAGCGCATCTTGTCGGAGTTTCGCCGTCGAACAAAACGCAAGATGGACTATGGCCATCAGATCACGCTGGTTTGGTGGTAACCTTCGACGTGCCCGCCCCCGAACCATCCTCGACGTACCTGCTCGCATCGGCCCTCGCTGCGATCGGTGCCATCCGCCGCATCCGAGGAGGCAGCTTGGGGCGGGGCCAGAGGCCTCAGGCGATGAGGAACACAGCATGAAGCGACGAACCGTCCTTGCGGCGTCACCCGCGGCGCTCGGGGTTCCATGGTGGGGGCCGCCGCGTCGAAATATGTGCTGAAGGTCATCCCGCCGGCGGACTTGGCGGCGCTTGATCCGATCCGAGCTGATCTGAGCGGGATGCTGAAACGGGGTCCGTTCTTGCGGAACGTGCGGCGCGCCTGACCCACGCCAAGGGTGCCGCCCTCGTGATCCACATCGCCACCAACCAGTTCCTGAACGGGGAGACGATCCGGTTGGACGGGGCGCTGCGGATGGCGCCTCGGTGAGGCCTACGCCGCCCGGGCGCCCAGCCAGGCGGCGGCTTTGGCGACGGCGTCGCGGGCCTTGGCGACCTGGGCGGTCGCGCGGATGAAGCCGTGGACGACACCGGGGAAGGTTTCGGTCTCCACGGCCACGCCGGCTTCGCGCAGGCGCCCAACCAGCGCCTCGCCCTCCGCGCGCAGGACGTCACATTCGGCGAGATGCACGAGCACGGGCGGCAAGCCCGCAAGATCGGCGCGCAGCGGGGCGGCGAGCGGGTGCAGGCGGTCAGCCGCGTGGGGGACGTAGACGCTCCAGTAGAACGCCATCTTCTCCCGCGACAGGCCCCAGCCGGCGCCGAATTCCTGATAGGTGGGCGTGTCGAGGTCGCTGTCGCAGACCGGATAGCTCGCCAGCACACCGCGTAGCGCCGGGCCGGCGGTGTCGCGCAGCAGCAGCGCTGCGGCAAGGGCGAGGTTGCCGCCGGCGGAGTCGCCCCCAAGCAGGATGCGGGTGGGATCGAGGCCCCATTCGGCGCCATGCGCCGCGAGATGGCGGACGACCGCGGCGCATTCCTCGAGCGCCTGCGGAAACTTCGCCTCCGGCGAGAGCGCGTAATCGACGTTGAGCACGGCGATGTCGGCGGCCGTGGCGTATTCGCGGG
>JBDTFI010000044.1:0-7143 GCA_039938035.1 Acetobacteraceae bacterium
GGGATTCCCAGATGATGTTCTTCCTGGGCGAGGGCTATCGCGTGATTGCTCATGACCGCCGTGGACATGGTCGTTCCACGCAAACCGACGCCGGCAATGACATGGATACCTACGCTGACGATGTGGCGGCCCTCGTCACGGCGCTCGACCTCAAGGACGCGATCCATATCGGCCATTCGACGGGCGGCGGCGAAGTCGTGCGGTTTCTCGCCCGGCACGGGACGAGCCGTGCGGCCAAGGCGGCCATCATCAGCGCGATCCCGCCGGTGATGGTCAAATCGGCGAAGAACCCAGGCGGAACGCCGATCGAGGTTTTTGACGGATACCGCAGCGCCCAGGCGGCGAACCGGGCGCAGTTCTTCCTCGACGTCGCGTCGGGACCCTTCTACGGGTTCAACCCGCCGGGCGCCAAGGTCTCGGAAGGAATCATCCGCAATTGGTGGCGTCAGGGCATGATGGGCGGCACCAAGGCCCATTACGATTGCATCAAGGTCTTTTCGGAAACCGACATGACCGACGATCTTCCGAAAATCGACATCCCGCTTCTGGTCATGCACAGCGAGGACGATCAGATCGTGCCGTTCGCGGACGCCGGTCCGTTATCCGCCAAGTTGGCGCCGAAGGCCACTATGAAGGTCTACAAGGACCTACCCCACGGAATGCCCGCGACGCATGCGGACATCATCAACGCGGATCTACTGGCCTTCTTCCGCGGCTAGCCGGCATCAGACGAATGTCACCAACGATGCGTGGTGCGCCTGCGTTCACCCGGGGGTACCACGCTCACGCTGGCAACCTGAGCGCGGTACGCTCGAGATAGGGTCGCATCAGCGCCTCCGCGTCATGCTGCGCCTGCGCCGCCGCGGCTTCCGGCTTGGCCCGGCCGTTCAGCACCGCCTGCACCTGATCCTCCATCGCCTTGCGGACCGCCACCGTCTTGAAGGTGGCGAACCACCCGCGCCCGGCCTCGTTCAGCTGCGCCAGCGCCACCGCCGCCGCCGGGGTCTTGACCAGATAGGCCTTCATCTCCGGCAAATCGTACGCGGCGCGGTTCGGCGCGAAATACCCGGTGAAGCGGGCCCAGTCGCCGGCGACTTTCGGACCCGTCAGCCACTTGATCAGCGTCCAGGCCGCAAGCTGGCGCTCGGGCGAGTTGCCGGTCGGGATGATCAGGCTGCCGCCGCCGACGGGGGCGGCATTGAGCACGTTGCGCGGTACGTAGGCGACCTTGAAGGGCTGCTTCATGCCTTCTTGCACGTAACTCAGCGCGCCGGTCGAAAGCAGCATCATCCCGGCGCGGCCGGAGAAGAACGCCGACGTGCAGCCATTCGCGTCCAGCACTCCCGCCGGCATCACCTTGTGCTTGTGGACGAGGTCATCGACGAAGCCGAGTGCGGCGACCGTGCAGGGCTCGGTGTAGTAGACCTGTCCGCCGTAGCTGGTGTCGTAGTACTGCCCGCCATTGCTCATCGCCAGCGTGGAGAACAGCCAGCCGCAATAATCGTAGCTGTTCGGCCACACGATGCCGTAGCGCTCGCCGTTCGGCTTGGCGATCTTGCGCGCCGCATCGACCCATTCCTGCCAGGTCGCCGGCGGATGGGCGGGATCGAGGCCGGCCTGCTCGAACGCCTGCACGCTGTAATAGAGCAGCGGCGTGGAGTTCTGGAACGGCACGCCGTAGACCCGGCCCTGGTCCATCGCGTTCAGCGCCAGCGCCGGCCAGAACTGATCCATGAAGGTGGTGGGCGTCATGTTGTCATGCGCGATCAGCGTATCGAGCGGGATCGCCGCCTCGTCGATGACGTATTCGCGCACGAAATTGGCCGACATGATCGCGCAGCCCGGCGGTTTGCCGGCGGCGACCGCGGCGCGCGTCTTCACGTTGGTGTCGTCATAGCTGCCGGTATAGGCGGGCGTAACCTTGATGTCCGTGTGCTGAACGTTGAACTCCGCGATCAGGCGCTGCATCTCGACGGCGAGCTTGCCTTGCACGGGCACGGGAAAGAACATCTCGATCTCGACGGGCGCCGCATCGGCGCGTCGCACGATGCCGAAGGCGGAAACGGCGGCGGCGGCGCCGATCGCGGCGCGGCGGGTGATCTGCATGGCGGTTTTCTCCCTAACCCTTGATTCCGGAAAACACGAACGAGGCGGCGAAGCGGCGCTGGAAGAACAGGAAGGCGATCAGCAGCGGCGCGGCCACCAGAACGGTGCCGGCGGCGACCACGCCCCACTCTCCGCCCGCCTCCGACCCGGAGGCGAACGAGGCGAGCCCCACCGTCAGCACCTGCTTGTCGGGCGAGGATACCGCCATCAGCGGCCACAGGAACTCGTTCCAGTGAAACGTCACCGAGACGATGGCGAACGCCGTCAGGCTCGGGCGCGCCAGCGGCACCAGCACATGACGGATCAGCGACAGCGGCCCGGCGCCGTCCAGCATCGCCGCCTCCTCATAATCGCGCGGGATGGCGCGAAACGCCTGGCGCATCAGAAAGGTGCCGAAGGCGGAGGTGAAATACGGCGCCATGATGCCGGGCAGCCGGTCATAGAGGCCAAGGTCGACGATGGTGGTCAGGTTGGGCGCGATCAGCAAGGTCGGGACCAGCAGAAGCTGCAACAGGAACGCGGCGAACACCGCTTCGCGCCCCGGAAAGCGCAGCCGGGCGAACGCATACCCGGCCATCGTCGCGCCGATCAGCTGCACGCACAGGATGGAGCCGCACACCAGCACGGTGTTGATGTACCAGGTCGGAAAGGCGCCGCTGCTCCACGCCTCCGTGTAATTGGCGAACCCCAAAGGCGGGCGCGGCAGCAAGGTCGCGACGTCCGACGGCAGGCCGGGACGGAAGGAGGCAACCGCCATCCACAGGAACGGCACCGCCCACAGCAGCGCCGCCGCGCCGATGGCGAGCAGCGCCAGCAGACGCAGCGTGCGGCTACGACGCATGATGCAGACCCCGATCGGTCAGGCGCAACGATCCCGCCGTCAGCGCCAGCAGGGCGGCGACGCTCAGCACCGTCGCCGCGGCGGCGAGGCCGTTGTCGTGGTTCTGCTCGGCCTGCTGATAGATGTAGTACAGCACGAGGTTGGTCGCGTCCGACGGCCCGCCTTGCGTCAACGTCACCACATGATCGATCGCCGTCAGCGCGTTCAGCGCCGCGATCGGCAGTACGAAGCCGAATGTCGGGCCGAGCATCGGCAGGGTGACGTGGCGGAACCGCGCCCAGGCGCGCGCGCCGTCGATGCGCGCCGCGTCCATCAGGTCGGGCGGCACGGCGGCAAGGCCGGCCAGGAAGAACAACATGTAGTACCCGGTGTTCTTCCACACGGTGATCGCGATGATGGAGGGCAGCGCCAGCGCCGGGTCGCCCAGCCAGTTGGCCATCCCGAGTCCGAACGGGGCGAGGTAGGTGTCGAGCAGCCCCTCGCCGGGCAGCAGGATGAAACTGAACAATGCCGCCGCGCCGACCAGCGGAATCATCAGCGGCAGCACGAACAGCGCGCGCAGTGTCAGCGTCACCCGGGTCGTCTCGTTGAGCACCACCGCGAACAGCAACGCGAGGAGAAGGGACGGGATGATGGTGCCCGCCGCGTAGGTCAGGTTGTTGAGAACAGCCTGCGTGAAATGCGCGTCGGCGAACAGCCGCGCGTAATTCCCGGCGCTCCAGCCGTCCGCCCAGACCGAGCGGAACAGCACCTGGATGAGCGGCCAGTAGGTGAAGGCGGCGAGGCAGACGAGGGAGGGCGCAAGCAACCCGAAGGCCAGCCGCGACGGCCCCCCGCGCCGGCGTCGGCGCGTCGTCGGCACGGCGATCGAAACGCGTATTACGCAGCCCCGCCCGAACCCGGCAGATCGAGCCGCACCGCCACCGCCGCGCTGGCGATCACCGCGATGTCGCCCGCCTCCTCGTCCGGCACGTCAAGCCCGCCCTTCACGACATTGACGGTGACGATGCCGTGCGGGAGCGAGGCTCCCACGACGGCGCGATCGACCCGGTCGGGTCGCTGCACGCCGATCGTCACCTCGACCCGCATCGCCCGTGAATCGAGCCCGAGGGTGCGGATCAGGTTGAGCGAGCTGTGGTGCAGCGCGTCCTGCACCGCGCGCAAAGCGGCCTTGGTGTAGTCCCCGCCATGCAGATCGTTGCCGCTGCCGAGTTCGAGGATGACGCGGGTCATGCCGCGCTCCCCGCGATATCGAGCCGGACGATCGCGGCAGCGTGGGCGATCAGGGTGGAATCGGTGCCGGCGTCGTTGCGGATTTCCAACCCGCCTTCGACGACGCGCACCGTCCCGCCGCCATGCGGCAGCACGGCGCGCACCGCCTCGGTGTCCACGCGCTCCGGATGCGGCACGCCGATGATGACCTCCACCTGCATGGAGTCCACGGGAAGACCTAGCGCGGGCGCGACGCTGAGCGCGTTATGCCAAAGCGCGTCGCGCAGCGCGCGGATCGCCGCCCTGGTGGGATCGGCGCCACGGATGTCGGTTCCCATGCCGATCTCGAGAACCATGCGTTTCAGGGCCATCTGGCTATCCTTCAGTCCAACGGTTTCCAGTAGCGCGCCAGGAACCCGCGCGCATCGGTCCGCGCGACAGGGCCGCCCGCGACCGGCGCGCCGTCGGTACAACGCCAGCGGTAGGCGCTATCGTGGCCGGAGATATACGCGGGGATGAAATCGGCATCGGGCTTCTGGCGGCACCAATCGGCGGCCGCCGGCAAGGACGCGCTGGTGTTCGCCTTGCCACAGGGCAGGTTCGCGCCGTAGTTGCACGCGAGCAGGCGACCTTCCATGCAACGGATCACGGTGCTGCGCTCGACCTGCGCTATCGGCATTCTCTCGAGGCCGAACAGACGGACGACCTGCCCCACAAACGAGGGCGGGAGCGGACGCAACGCGTCGTCGGTGCCGACACGCGCGCAATGATGCCGGGGCGCCTGCGCCCACGCGCCGCCCGCCGACAGGAGGAGGAGGCCCACGAGGACGGCGGGAACAACGAGCTTCACAATCTCCGTCGCGGCGTCCGTTGCGGGCGCTGGCGGGAGGCGAGGCTGAGCGACAGGCCGCCGCACAGGATGCCCACGCACGCCGGCAGCAGCCAGGCCGGGCGCACCAGCAGCGGCAGGGCCACCGCGTCCCACAGCCATCCCGCGACATGCGTCTGCACGGCGTATAGCCCCTCCTGGTCGAGCGCATAGAGTTCCGCGCCGAGCGGAGCGTTCGACGGCCCGATCAATGCGACGCCCACGGCGCCCACCAGAAACACCGCCGCGAGAATCGCCAGGACGCGCTGGAACATGATCACATGAACAGCTTCTCGCCTTTCATGCCGGCATACAAGGAGGATACGTAGTCCCCATAGCCGTTGTAGATCTTCGTCGGCACCCGCTCATCGCTCCCCAGCACGCGCTCGGACGCCTGGCTCCAGCGCGGATGCGGCACGGCGGGGTTCACGTTGGCCCAGAAGCCGTACTCGTCCGGCGCGATCTGCGCCCACATCGTGTCTGGCCGCTTCTCGGTAAAGCTGATTTTCACGAAGGCCTTGCCCGACTTGAAGCCGTATTTCCACGGCAATGTCATGCGGATCGGCGTCCCGCTCACCTTCGGCAACGGGTTCCCGTACATGCCGACCGTGATGAAAGCGAGTTCGTTGGCGGCCTCCTCGACCGTCACCGCCTCCACGTAGGGCCACGGGTAGATCGGGTTGGACAGGCCCGGCATGGTCTTCGGCTGCTCGACCGTGGTGAAGGCCATGTATTTGGCCGAGCCCAGCGGTTCGGCGATCTCCATGAGCTTCTTCATCGGGAAGCCGTCCCACGGCACCACCATCGACCACGCCTCCACGCAACGATGGCGGTAGACCCGCTCCTCGAGCTTCACCTGCTTCATCAGGTCCTCGAACGTGATGGTGCGCGGCGTCTTGACGAGGCCGTCGATCCGGATCGACCAGGGATCGGTGACGACCATCTTCTGGGCGAGCGGCCAGCAATCCTTGTCCTCGCTGAACTCATAGTAATTATTGTATGTCGTCACGTCCTTTTGCGGCGTGATGGCGCGCCCGGGATCGAATTTCGTATCGCGCGGCGCCGACAGGCCGGCGGCACGCGCCGTCCCCGCCATGCCGGCTGACAACGCAAGCGCCCCGCCGAGCAAGGTCCGACGGTTCAGGACCACTTCCTCGGGGGTCACGAACCGGTCGGGAATTTCCCAGCCGCGCCGTCTGATGATGTGCATGGCTCGTCTCCTTGCGCGCAATCTATATAGTGGTCGGCCGCCTGTCACTTGCCACGGGAGCGACGCCGATGCTGCGCAGCGAGACCCGGATTCTCACCACCCACACCGGCAGCCTGCCCCGCCCGGCGCACCTCACTGACCTCTACGCGCGCCGGGCACGCGCGGATGCAGTGGACGAGGCGGAAATCGCCGCCGAGGGACGCGCCGCCCTGCGCCACGTCATCGCCCGCCAGATCGAGGCCGGAATCGACGTCGGCAACAACGGCGAGCAGCAGCGCGAGGCGTTCTTCCTCTACGTCCGCCGCCGCATGAGCGGCTTCGGCGGCGGCTGGACGCGCCGCACCTTCGCCGACGTCGCGCGCTACCCCGACTTCGGCGCCTGGAAGACGGCCCACGACACGCTGGGCAACGCGATCAGCAACACCGCGAGCGTGCCCGAGGCGGTCGAGGCGGTGCGCTATCTCGACCCTGCCGCGATCGAGACGGAGTGCGCCGATTTCCGCGTCGCGCTGGACGGGACTGTCGGTTTCGCCGAGCCGTTCATGACCGCCCCCTCGCCCGGCATCATCGCGACCGCGCTGCGAAATCGCTTCTACGACACCGAGGATTCCTATCTGGCAGCCCTCGGCGAGGCCATGCGCGTCGAGTACGAGGCGATCGTGCGCGCCGGCTTCGTGTTGCAAATCGACGCGCCCGACCTCGCGATGGAGCGCCACATGGCGTTCCAGGACCGCCCGCTCGGGGATTTCGTCGCCTTCGTGCGCCGCGTGGTCGCCACGATCAACGTGGCGCTGACCGACATCCCGCCCGACCGGGTGCGCCTGCACGCCTGCTGGGGCAATTACGAGGGTCCGCACGATTGCGACGTGGCGCTGGAGGAAATTCTTCCGGCGATCCGCGAAGCCA
>JBDTFI010000045.1:0-7079 GCA_039938035.1 Acetobacteraceae bacterium
AAGTCCGGCCCGACCGCCGCCCGGCAGGCCTGCAGCACCTCGCGCGGAAGGCGCAGCCGGTTCTCCTCGCTGCCGCCGTACTCGTCGGTGCGGACGTTGGATGCCGGGGAGATGAATTCCTGCACCAAATTGCCGTGGGTGAAGGACAGTTCCACGCCGTCCAGGCCGCCGTCGCGGCAACGCCGCGCCGCCTGGGCGAACGCACGCACGATGGCGGCGATTTCCTCGCGCTCCAGCTCGTGGGGAACGTCGCGGGTGCGGTCCATCGGGATCGCCGACGGCGCCATCGGCGGCTGGCCCTCCGGGCCCATCACCGTGTTGCGTCCGGAGTGCGACAACATGCAGAAGATCTTCGTGCCTTCCGCATGCACTGCCTCCGCGATCCGTCGGTATGCCCGCAGTACCGCATCGCCGGTGTTGCGCAGATGGGCCGCGCGCGTGCCGGCGCCGATCGACGCGTCGTCGATCGCCGTGGCCTCGATCACGATCAACCCGATACCGCCGCGAGCGCGGGCGCGATGATACTCGATGTGCCGATCGCTGAGCGTTCCGTCGCCGCCGAACCCGGTGCCATGCGCGGAGGAGAACGCGCGATTGCGGACGGTGACCTGCCCGATGCTGAGGGGCGAGATGAGATGGCGGAACTGGCCGCCGACCATCGATGGGGTCATTGCCGAAGGCCTATTTTATCGCTATGCAATATCTTATGTGGTGATAGGAGAGACTGCGCCGAGGAGGCAGTCAATCGTGCATCCCGTGTCCACAATCCCGACCGCCGAGCTTGTGGCCCGTGACGTAAGCGAGGCTGCCGACGCGTCCGCCCGCAGGGCCGATCCATTGTTCGTGCAGTCGGTGGAGAAGGCGCTTCGCGTGCTGACCGCCTTCAATGCGAAGCGGCCTACCCTGAGCCTTTCACAACTCGCCGTCGCCACCGGCCTGGATAAAAGCGCCGCGCAGCGCTTCACGCACACGCTGCAGAGGCTCGGCTATCTGCGCAAGGATCCGCGTACCAAGCATTTCGAGCTGACCACCAGGGCACTCCAGCCGGCCTATCATTACACCCAATCGAACCCGCTGATCCGCCGGGCGATGCCGTATCTCCTGCATCTCAGCCAGACCACTGAGGAAGCGACGAATCTATCGGTACTTGAAGACAACCATGTGGTGTTCGTCGCCCGTTTCATGAGCCGGTATATGCTCATAGCGAACGTCACGGTCGGAAGCCATCTTCCCGCCTACTGCACCGCTCCCGGCCTCGCCATGTTGTCACGGCTGCCGCAGCCACAGGCCAGGGCCATCCTGGAGGCCTCGACCCTGCGTGCCTATACCGCGCACACGACATGGCAAATGCCCGATATCCTCACGAAGATCCGTGAGACGGAGGCTCGGGGCTACGCTATCTGTGTCGATGAGATGATGGCCGACGACATCTCGGTCGCTGCCGCCATCGTTGACGCGGACGGATGGCCAATCGGCGCCGTGAACATCGCCGTCTCGAAGCTGCGCTGCGAGCCCGATGCGGCGGAGCATCGGTTTGCGCCGTTGGTGACATCAACCGCCCAGGCCATATCCAGTTGATGTCGCGACGCGGTCGTGTTTCTACTGGCTCGGTCGCTTCAGCAGCTCCGCGCTCACCAGCACCGCGATCGCCAGCAGCGTGAGCAAGGATGAGATCGCGGTCAGCGTCGGGTCGATCTCGAAGCGGATCGACTCCCACATCCGCTTCGGCAACGTCGTTGCGTCAGGACCGCCGACGAAGATGGCGATCACCACTTCGTCGAACGAGATCAGGAAGCTGAACACCGCCGCCGCGGCAACCGATTCCCGGATCGAGGGAAGCGTCACATGCAACAGGGCGCGCCAGTAGCCGGCACCCAGGCTACGCGCGGCGAGTTGCAGCGACGGATCGCTCGCTTGCAGGCCCGCGCGCACGAGCACGATCACCAGCGGGGTCGCGATCAGCGTGTGACCGAGATAAAGCGCGATAGGCCTGTCGAGCAGATGTGTGCCGGAAAACAGGAAGAACAGCCCTAGCGCCAGCACGACCACCGGCACCACCATGGGCGAGACGAAGAACATCTCCAGCGCCCGCCGGCCGCAGAACTCGCCGCGAACGATGCCGATCGCCGCTAGTGTACCCAGCACCGTGGCGCACACCATGACCACCACGGCGACGCGCAGGCTGAGCAGCGCCGGGTCCATCCATTGCGCGGAGGCGAAGAAGTTCCTGTACCAACGCAACGACAGATGCCGCGGTGGAAATTCCATGTAGGGGCTGTCGTTCAGCGACGTGATCATCACGATGACGATCGGCGCCACCAGGAACAGGATCACCAGACCACAAAACAGCCACAGCAGCGCGCGCATGGGCTCGACCCGGGGCATACTCATGCCTCGCCGGTCAGGCGGCCGACGCCCACCACCCAGGTGAAAACGGCGAAGATCCCGCCCACGACCACCAATAGTACCACGCCGAGGCTGGCGGCGAAGCCCCAGTTCAGGAAGGTGTTGATCTCCATGTCGATCATGGTCGCCAGGGTGATCTGCCCAGGCCCGCCGAGCAGCGCCGGGGTGATGTAGAAGCCCACCGCCAGCAGGAACACCAGCACCGAGCCGGCGGTGATCCCGGGCAGGCTGAGCGGCAGGAACACATGCAGGAATGCGCGCCGCGGCACCGCGCCCAGGCTTCGCGCCACCCGCAGGATGTTGGGATCGATCCGCGCCATCACCGCGAGCAGCGGAAACACCATGAAGGGCAGGAGTACATGCACCATGCCGATCTGCACGCCGGTCATGTTGAACAGCAGCCTCACCGGCCCACTGGTCAGCCCGAGTGCCACCAGCGCGCGGTTGACCAGCCCGTGCGTTCCCAGGATCACGATCCAGGCGAAGGTGCGGACCAGGATGCTGGTCCAGAACGGGATCAGAATCAGAATCATCATCACGCGCCGCGCACGCGCCGATGTGGTCGCCATGAGATAGGCGAGCGGGTAGCCAAGCAGCAGGCACAGCACGGTACTGAGCAGGCTGATCTCCAGCGTGTTCCCGAGCGCGCGGAAATAGGCAGTTTCACCCAGCAGCTCGCGGTAGAATTTCAAGGTGAATCCGTCGTCGAAGAAACTCCAGGCGCCGATGCGCGATAGCGGATAGATGTAGATGGCAACGTAGAATACCAGCGCGGGAAGGACGAGCATGCCCTCCCCGGACCGCCAGATGCGCTGTCGCGCACCGGCGGCGCGGGTGAATGCGGCCATGGGTTCCGGCTAGCCGTTCAGCATCCACTTGGCGAAGCGCGCCGCCTGCGCCTCACGCGGCGTTCGACCATCCGCACCCGGCTTGCTCCACCATTCCACGTTCTGCCAGAACTGCTCCTTGATGTTTTCCGGCGAGGTGTTGAGGTCCGCCGCCTCGGCCGGCGACAGAAACTCGAACGCGCCGCTGTTGCTGGGACCGTACGGCACACGCTTCGCGATGGCGGCCTGGGCGTGGGGGTCGGTCGCTTGGTTGATAAACTCCATCGCGATCTTCTTGTCGCGCACGCCCTTGATCAGACACCAGTTGTCGGAGGCGAGCTTACCCTGGTTGTACTCCACGTCGATCGGCGCCCCGCCGTGCTTGGCGGTGATCCCGCGCGGACCGATGGTGCAGCCCACGCTAGCGTCACCCGAGCCGATCAGCTGGATTGCCTGGGCGTGCGAGGTGTACCACTTGCTCACCAGCGGGCGCAGCTTGTCGTACATCTTCCAGGCCCGCTCGACGTCGATCGGATACAACTTGTCCACCGGCACCCCGTCGGCGAGCAGCGCCACTTCCAGCTGGGGCTCGATCCCGCCCTGGAAGTTGAAGGTGCGACCGCCCGGGAAGCCCTTGCCGTCCCACACCTCGGCCCAATCATGCGGATGCTTGGCCTTTGGCAGCAGGGTGGTGTTGTAGACGATATTGAAGGAGTAGATGCGCTGGCCGAGCGCGTAAGGCCGTTGCAATTCCTTCGGGATCTTGTCCAGCTTCTGGCGATCGATCGCCGTGTAGTCCAGCGGCTCGAGCAAGGAGTCCTTGGTCAGGGTCAGCACGGCGGGAATGTCGGTCAGGATCACGTCCCAGCCGATGTTGCGCTCTGCACCATGGCCTTTATCTTGGCATTCTCCGGCAGCGCGTCGAACTTGACGCCGTAGCCAGCGCTCTTGGTGAAGGCGGGCGCGACAAGGTCGCGCACAGCCTGATCGTAGTCGCCGCCCCAGCTCACGACGACCAGCTCGCCCTTATCTGCGCACGCCGGCCGGACGTGCAGGAAGGGTGTGGCAAGCACCCCCGCCGTCGCGGTTGCTTTCAGAAGGTCCCGACGCCTCATATCCGTTCCCCTTTTTCTCCCATGAATGCGGGTGCGACTTCACGCCCCGAGCAGGCGAGCATCGGCCGGGTCAAGCCGCAAACCGACGCGTTCCCCCGCACGCACACGCTCGGTTGTCCGCCGGTTCTGCACCTTGACGATCAGGCGCACACCGCCCGCCACCTCGACAAGGTAGCGCGTGCAGTCGCCCACGTAGACCACGCTGGAGACCACGCCCGCCAGCGTGCCCGGTGCATCCGCGAACGGCGCCAGGGAGAGCTTCTCCGGGCGCACCACCATCAGCGCGCTCTCGCCGGCTGCCGCGACCCCCGTCGCGGGCTCGATCGGGAAGCGCGCGCCGGCCGCCGAGACGAAGCTCGGGCCCTCGGCGACACGCCCCTCGATCACGTTGGATTCGCCGATGAACTCCGCCACGAACCGGCTCACCGGCCGCTCGTACAGCTCCTCCGCCGTCCCCACTTGGGCGAGCGTCCCCCGGTTCATCAGCGCGATCCGGTCGGACATCGTCAGGGCTTCTTCCTGGTCGTGCGTGACGTACAGGATCGTCACCCCAAGTTCGGCGTGCAGGCGTTTCAGCTCGAACTGCATCTGCTCGCGCAAATTCTTGTCGAGCGCACCAAGCGGCTCGTCCATCAGGAGCAGGTCGGGGTCGAAGACCAGGGCGCGGGCGAAAGCGACACGCTGCTGCTGGCCGCCGGAAAGCTGCTTCGGCAATCGCTCGCCCAGATTCTCCAGCCGTACCAGCGCGAGCGCCGCGGCCACCTTCTCCGCGATCGCCGGCTTCGATTGGCGGCGCATACGGAGCGGGAAGCCGACGTTCTCCTGCACCGTCATGTGCGGAAACAGCGCGTAGTTCTGAAACACCACGCCCATGTTCCGCCGTTCCGGCGCCAGCGCGGTGACCGAGCGGCCGTTGAGCAACACATCCCCGGCCGAGGGCGGGGTGAACCCGGCGACCATCATCAACGTCGTCGTCTTGCCGGAGCCGCTGGGCCCTAGCAGGGTGAGGAACTCGCCCGACGCGACGGCAAGGTCGATCCCGTCGACGGCGACAAAATTCGGATAGCGCTTGCTCAATTTCCGCAGCGCCAACTCGCCGCGGCCGGGCCGCCCGCCGGGCGCCTGGTTCATCCGCACACGACATGGTCCACGTGATAGGGCTGCCGCGCGAGGCCGACGCAAAACCGCTCCACCACACTTTCCACCGCGTGCAGCAGAACCCTGGTCTCGCGGTTCATCTCCGTCAGCGCAGCGACCCGCTCGCCCACCCTCCGGCGGATGTCCGCCATGTCCGCCGTGGTGAACCGGCCGCCCTGCAGCACCATGCGGCCGCCGATCATCACGCTGTCGACTGCGCCACCGTTCTCGGTATGCACGAGCTGGTTGGTAGGGTCATTCAGCGGAACCAGATTCGGATGGCCGAGATCGAGGAAGACGATATCGGCCTTCCGGCCCGGCGCGATAGAGCCGATTCGGTCGCCCAGTCCCATCGCCCGCGCGCTTCCTTCGGTGGCCATCCTCAGCGCATCCTCCGTCGTCAGCCAGTCTTGCGGATCGAAGGAGCGGACCCGGCTGACGAAGGAGGCGAGACGCATCGCCTCGAACATGTTCTGGTTGTCGGCGCATTGCGGGCCGTCGGTCCCGATCCCGACATTCAGGCCGCCAACCCGCATCCGCCGCGCCGGCGCCACCCCGGACCCAAGACGCAGGTTGCTGCCCGGGTTGTGCGCGACCGAGGCACCGTGATCGGCAAGCCGGGCGATATCGTCGGCATCGAGCCACACGGCATGCGCGGCGGTGAACCGTGGTCCCAGGAAGCCGATCGCGGCGAGATGCGCCGTGAGGGTCTTGCCGTAGCGGCGCATACCCACGACCGCTTGCACCTTCGACTCCGCCAGATGCATGTGCATGCCGAGCCCAGCGTCGCGCGCGAGATCACGGCAGGCAAGCATGAAGTCGTCGCTGCAATGGAGGGGTATGGTCGGCGCCAATGCGATCCCCGCCTCGGACGGATCGAACGGCCAGTCCTTCAGGACCCGCTCGAGTGCGGCCAGGGTCTCCGCCGCCGGTGCGAGACGAAAGCGCGCGACCGCCTCCCGCTGTTCGACCGGAAGCGCATCAAGCAGGCCGGGCATCGCCTCGTAGAAGGTGTGGTCGGCGACCATGGGCGCGAGCAACACGCGCAGCCCAGCGTCACGGTAGCCGCGAGCCGCCGCCTGCAAGCCCTCTGAACTGGGCAACGGGAATTCGTAGAACAGATCGTAGCAGGCGGTGCATCCGGAGCGGATCATGTCCAATCCGCCGAGCAGGCACGACAGGTACTTGTCTTCCAGCACGCGGTTACCGGTGAGATAAGGCCCAGCGTTCAGAAGCGTCTCGAGGGTCCAGCGGTCGCCGGTGCCTTTGGCGAGATTGCCGTGGCCATGCGTGTGGGCGTTGACCAAACCCGGCATGAGCAGCCGGTCGGCGGCATCGATCGTCTCCGCTTCCGCTGGGGCGTCAAGCCCGGGTGCGCCAATCTCCTTGATTGTGTCATGCGCAATCAGGATATCAACCGCGGGCGCGGCATGTGCCTCGATGTCGAGCAGCCGCCCACCGCGAATGACCTTAAATCCGGATCGTGTCGGCATCTCGCACCTTGCCCCAACCCGTCATCAGCCGGACAATGTCGCCCACCCTCGGAGCATGTACCATCGGCCACGCGCGGACAAGCGGGCGATCTCCGGGCAGC
>JBDTFI010000046.1:0-3219 GCA_039938035.1 Acetobacteraceae bacterium
CACCCGAGGAACGGGCCTCGGCGCGGGCGCTGCGCGGCGAGGTGGTGCGCGACCTCGAAGTGTCGATGCGCCGGGGCACCGGCGGCCGCATCGCGCTGCTGTTGAGCGCGGTGCCGTTGCGCGATCGTGCGGGACGGATCATCGGGGCGCTGACGGCGATGATCGACGTGACGCAGCGCCGCGCCGCGCAGGACCGGCTCGACACTCTCCTGCTGACGCTCGAAGCGCGGGTCCGCGAGGAAGTGGCGGCACGGGAGGCGGCGCAGCAGGAGGCGGCGCAGGCGCAGAAAATGCAGGCGCTGGGCGAACTCGCCGGCGGCGTCGCGCATGATTTCAACAATGTACTGCAAGCGGTCTCCGGCGCGGTGGGGCTGATCGAGCGGCGCGCCGACAGCCCCAACGAGGTGCGCCGGTTCGCCGCGGCGGCGGCGGCGGCGGCGGCACGCGGGGCGGCGGTCGCCGGCCGCCTGCTCACTTTCGCGCGCCGCGGCGAGCTGCGTGCCACCCCGATCGAGGCGACAGCGCTGCTGCGCGACACCGCGGAGATGCTGCGTCATACGCTCGGTGCCCATGTCACGGTACGAACGGAGACGGCAGCCGGAGCGGGCTGGCTGATGGCCGACCTCGCGCAGCTTCAGACGGTGCTGGTGAACCTCGCGGCCAATGCGCGCGATGCGATGGCGGGGGGCGGCACGCTCACGCTGCGTGCGGTACCGGAGACGGTGGCGGCGAACGCGACACATCCGGCGGGGCTGCGGGCGGGGCGCTATGTGCGCCTCGAAGCAGCGGACACCGGCGCCGGGATGGACGCCGCGACCCTGGCGCGGGCGACCGAGCCATTCTTCACCACCAAGCCCGTCGACAAGGGGACCGGCCTGGGCCTTGCGATGGCGCGCGGCTTCGCCGAGCAACTGGGCGGCGGACTCGCCATCGCCAGCGCGCCGGGGCGGGGAACGACGGTACGGCTATGGCTACCGGGGGCGGATGAGCCCGCGAAGGCACCGGCGGTCCGGGCGTTCGCGCCGCCGGTTGCCGCACCGGGGACCCCTGTGGCGGGAGCGCCCGATGGCCTGCACGTCCTGTTGGTCGATGACGAGGAAGGCACGCGCACGATTCTGGCCGAAGAGCTGGCCGATTGCGGCTTCGTCGTCGATCAGGCGCAAAATGCCGAAGAAGCCCGCGCGCGGCTCGGCGCGGCGCGCTGCGACGTGCTGGTGACGGATTTCTCGATGCCGGGGGAGAACGGCCTCGCTTTGATCGCGGCCGCGCGGAATTCGCGGCCGGGTTTGCCGGCGGTGTTGCTGACCGGACTGGGGGCCGACCCGTCTCTCACGGGGCCCCCCGCGGAGGCGTCCGAAGGCGTCACGGAAACCGTAGGCAAGCCGGTGCGCGTGGCCGATCTCGCCACCCGGATCGCCCGGTTGGCGGAGGCGGGGCGTGAGCGGGCCGGTTGAGCCGGCGGGGGTCGCGGCGCGACGAGCGCGGGAGGCGGAACGGTTGCGCGAGAACCTGCGCCGGCGCAAAGCGCAGGCGCGGGCGCGCGCGGAGGCGGCGGAGTCGCCGCGAGCGGAATCCGATGATACAGCCGTGCCTTCCGACCGGAGCCCGAAGATGACCGTGATGTCCGACCGCTGGATTCGCCGCATGGCGGCGGAGCACGCGATGATCGAGCCGTTCGCCGAGGCGGGACGGCGGGAGGGCGTGATCAGCTACGGCCTGTCGAGCTATGGCTACGACGCGCGGATCGCCGACGAGTTCAAGATCTTCACCAACATCGATAGCGCGGTGATCGACCCCAAGGACTTCGCGCCGAGCAGCTTCGTCGATCGCGTCGCCAATGTGTGCATCATCCCGCCGAACAGCTTCGCGCTCGGCCGCACCGTCGAGTATTTCCGCATCCCGCGCGACATCCTGGTGATCTGCCTCGGCAAATCCACCTACGCCCGCTGCGGCATCATCGTGAACGTGACGCCGCTGGAGCCCGAATGGGAGGGCCAGGTGACGATCGAGATCAGCAACACGACACCCCTGCCCGCGAAAATCCACGCTGGCGAGGGCATCTGCCAGTTCCTGTTCCTGCAAGGCAATGAGCCGTGCGAGACGAGTTATGCCGACAAGGCGGGGAAATACATGCGCCAGCGCGGCGTCGCATTGCCGCGGTTGTGAGCTTTACGCCGGCGCCGTCTCGGCCAGCGCCTGATCGTCGCCTGCCGTAGTGGACAGGCCGATGCCTTCGTAGAGTTCGGCGAGCGGTATCTCGATGCCGTTCTCGGGCATCCGCAGGACGGCATCGGCGCCGGCAACGATCTCGGCCACCCAGTCCTCGTTCTTGCGGGCAAAAACAATGGCGGCGGCGTGGGTCTGTTCGAGGATGACGTAACGCTGGATGGCGGACGTCGCGCGGTATTCGGCGTTCTTCTCGATCAGATCGGTGTTGGCGGTGCTTTCGCTGAGGATCTCGAAGACGACCGTAGGATCGCGGACGACGGTGTCCTTTGGGGCGATGGGGGCGCAAATAACGAAAGCATCCGGATAGCGGATGCTGCCGGCGACCGCGACCTTGAGTTCGCTGCCGTGGGCCTGGCAAAGCTGGCCGCGTAAGCGGGTGCCGAGAGCGACGAGCAGGTTGCGCTGGATGGCGGAATGCCCGGCCGTGCCGCCGGTCATGGCGACGGGTTGGAGGCCATCGAATTCGTGGCGCAGTTCCTGGCGTTCCTCCCAGGCGAGGAACCGCTCGACCGACATGGGTTTGCGGAGCGCGACGTTCATAGCCTGCACCATAGCATGATTGGCTGCCTCGCCAATGCTTGCGCAACCGCGTCCGTCGCCTAGTCTGGCACGGGCACGGAGAGTGAGCGATGTCGGATCTGGGCGCGCGCGAGGCGATGGAGTTCGACGTGGTGATCGTCGGCGCGGGGCCGGCGGGTCTCGCGGCGGCGATCCGGATCAAGCAGCTCGCGCCGGACGCCAGCGTGTGCGTCGTCGAGAAGGGCGGTGAGGTCGGGGCGCATATCCTATCGGGCGCGGTGGTCGAGCCGCGGGCGCTGAACGAGCTGATTCCGGACTGGCGGGAGAAAGGCGCGCCGCTGAACACGCCGGCGAGCGATGACCGGTTCCTGTTCCTGACGGCGAAGCGGGCGTTCCGCCTGCCGACGCCGCCGGGGATGCACAATCATGGCAACTACATCGTCTCCCTCGTCGAGGTGGTGCGCTGGCTGG
>JBDTFI010000047.1:0-2809 GCA_039938035.1 Acetobacteraceae bacterium
TTCGCCACCGTGCTCGCGCTGACGCCGGACCATGCGCACGCGCGGCTGCCGGCCCGGGTCGCGCGCGTCGGCCAGGGGCCGGGCGATCTGGCGCAGCGCATGGCGCGCGCGTTCCGCCGGTTCCCGCACCGGCGCGTGGCGCTGATCGGCTGCGATATCCCGGGGGTGACGCCGGCCGATCCGCGGGCCGCGTTCCGCGCGCTCCGGCGGTTCGCCGCCGTGTTCGGGCCGGCCGAGGATGGCGGCTACTGGCTGGTCGGGATGGGAGGCCGCCGCCCGGCGCGCCCGTTCACCGCCGTGCGCTGGTCAAGCAGGCACGCGCTCGCCGACACCAGGCGGAACTTCGCGCATCACGAATCGGTGCTGCTCCGCCGGCTCCGCGACGTCGACCGGGCGGCCGATTTGCGTGCCTCGGGCTACTCGGCGGCGGGGTTCAGATGCTCCTGCAATCGCGGCATCAACTCGACGAGGTTGCAAGGGCGGTGACGGTTGTCGAGCTGCGAGGCCAGGATGCCGTCCCAGCCGTCCTTGACCGCGCCGGTGCTGCCGGGCAGCGCGAACAGGTAGGTGCCGCCGGCGACCCCGCCGATGGCGCGCGACTGCATCGTCGAGGTGCCGATCTTCTGGTAGCTCAGCATCCGGAACAGCTCCCCGAATCCCTCGATGCGCTTTTCCATGACGCGGTCGAACGCTTCGGGCGTCACGTCGCGCCCGGTGATGCCGGTGCCGCCGGTGGTGATGACGACGTCGATCGCCGGATCGGCGATCCAGCCGCGCAGCTTTTCGACGATTGCCGCCGCGTCGTCCTTTTCGATTTCCCGCGCGGCGAGGTGGTGCCCCGCCTTGGCGATACGATCCACCAGGGCGTCCCCAGAGGTGTCGTCGGCCGCCGTGCGGGTGTCGGAGACCGTCAGCACCGCGATGCTCACGGCGATGAAGTCGCGCTGATCGTCGATGCCTGCCATGTTCAAGTCTCCGGCCGGTCCGCGCGGGCGCGGGCTCGATGCGTTGCATTGTAGCAGCATCATCTCAGGTTGATCCGGTCATTGCGAGCGCAGCGAAGCAATCCCCGACAGGCTCGATGCGGCGGGAATGGATTGCTTCGCCTTCGGCTCGCAATGACGTGCTTTCAGACGAACAGCTTCGGGTAATGACCGTAATGCCGCCACAGGCACGTCCGTCCCCATCGCATGAGCGGCCGCCGCGGCGCTTGACTTTCCGGCCTTCCGCCTTGATATGCCAGGCGGGGCGTGGACATGCTGCTGCTGCCCAGGCGTTCCGGCGCGTCCGTATGGCACTCTGCCGCGGCGAGGGCCGGCCCAACACACGACCCCCATGCACGACTAGGATATGCGTTTGACCGACATGATGACCGCCTCGGCGGAACCGACCGAGCACGCGCCCGAGCAACCGTTGCCACGGGAGCCTGCGATGACGGCGCCTTTGCCCGACACGTCGCGGACGACCTTCGCGGACCTCGGTCTGTCCGAGTCGGTGCTGCGCGCGGTGGTCGAGAAGGGCTACATCCATCCCACGCCGATCCAGGAACAAGCGATTCCCTATGTGCTGATGGGACGCGACGTGATGGGCGCCGCGCAGACCGGCACCGGCAAGACCGCCGGGTTCACCTTGCCGATGCTCGACATCCTCACCGGCTCGCGCGCCCGCGCGCGGATGCCGCGCAGCCTGATCCTGGAGCCGACGCGCGAGCTGGCGTTGCAGGTCGCCGAGAACTTCGTCCAGTACGGCAAGTACCTGAAACTCACCCACGCGCTGATCATCGGCGGCGAGAGCATGGCCGATCAGAAAGAGACGCTGATGCGCGGCGTCGACGTGCTGATCGCCACGCCAGGCCGGCTGCTCGACATGTTCGAGCGCGGCCTCGTCTTGCTGAGTGATGCGAAGATCCTGGTGATCGACGAGGCGGACCGGATGCTCGACATGGGGTTCATCCCCGACGTGGAGCGCATCGTCGGGCTGCTGCCGCGCACCCGCCAGACGCTGTTCTTCTCGGCGACGATGCTGCCGGAGATACGCCGGCTTGCCGACGTGTTCCTGCAGAACCCGAAGGAGATCTCGGTGTCCCGCCCGGCCTCGGTCGCGGCCGGGATCGTCGAGGGGCTGGTGCTGGTTTCCGAGATCGACAAGCGCGAGGCGCTGCGCCGGCTGATCCGCACGGAGAACGTGCAGAACGCACTGATCTTTTGCAATCGCAAGCGTGACGTGGATATCCTTTACAAGTCGCTGACGCGCCACAAGCTCGACGCCGGCGCGCTGCACGGCGACATGGCGCAGCCGGTGCGCTTCGCGACGCTCGAGAAGTTCAAGGCCGGCGAGATCAGGCTGCTGGTGTGCAGCGACGTCGCCGCGCGCGGCCTCGACATCGGCGGGCTGTCGCATGTGTTCAATTTCGACGTGCCGCACCATGCCGAGGACTATGTCCATCGGATCGGGCGCACCGGGCGCGCCGGGCTGGAGGGTCATGCCTTCACGATCGCGATGCCCGACGATCGTCTCGCGGTGGAGGCGATCGAGAAGCTGACCGGCCATCCGATCCCCCGACTGCCGGTCGAGGGGCTCGATCCCATCGACTGGTCCGAGGAGGACGGCAGGCGTCGGCGCGGGCGTGGACGCCCCGGCGAGGGCGCCAGGCGCGCGCCCGAGCGGCGCGTGGCGGCGGCCAAGCCGGAGAAGGCCGAACGTCCGGAACGCAAGCCGCGCGACTCCACTCCGGCGCGCTCGCCGCGCGACGCCGCGCCCGCCCGTCCGCCGCGGGCGCGTCATCCCGTGGTTGCCGAGTCGGCGTCGG
>JBDTFI010000048.1:0-6704 GCA_039938035.1 Acetobacteraceae bacterium
GGGAGAGGCGGATTGGGGATCGACCGTGCCTCCCCCGTGGTGGTGGTGCGCCCTGCCCGTCGGCGGCGGGGATGACGTCGCCTGGGTCTGGGCGGTCTGCGTTGCCTGGGACGCCGATGAGGCCAGATTCGTCAGCAGCTGGGACGGGATGGATGAAGCGATGGCACTGATGGTTATGGATATCTCCTTGCGCGGTCCGCCTACCGCGCCAAGGTCTATCGAGCATAGCTTGCCGGTCGGTTAACGCCGTGCCCAGCGGAACCGCAGTGGCGTTCCCGCCGTTCGCGTAGAAGGACAGGAGTCAGTCATGACCGACATTCCAGAGAAGTTCCGCGATCTGATGACCAAGAAGGCGTTCGCCAACGTCGCGACCGTGCTGGCCGACGGCTCGCCCCAGGTGACGCCCGTCTGGTTCGACTACACCAACGGGAAGCTCCGGGTGAACACGGCCAAGGGCCGGGTCAAGGCGCGCACCATGACGCCGGGCGCCAAGGTCGCGGTGGCGATCATGGACCCCGACAACGCCTACCGCTACCTCCAGGTGCGCGGCACTGTCGCGCGGGCGACCGAGGAGGGCGCGGACCAGCACATCGACGCGCTGTCGCAGAGATATCTCGGTAAAGCCTACCCGTACCGCCAGCCGGGCGATGTGCGCATCACGGTCGAGATCACGCCCGAGTCCATCGATACGATGGGGTGATCACTCGGCCAGAGTGCTCACGAGGCCCACGGTGAGGCGGGTTTCGGCGGTGAACCCGAGCGCGACGCGGGCGGCGGAAGGGTCGCCCAGGGAGGCGCGGACATCGCCCGGTCGTGCCGGCCCGATGCTGATCTCCGGCACCACGCCGAGGGTGTCGGCGATGGCGTTGACGAGGTCCAGTACACTGGTCGCCCGCCCGGTGCAGACGTTGAACACTGGCGCCTGCCGTGAGGCCGCCCGCAGGCCGGCGAGCAGCGCGCGGACCACGTCGGCGACGAACACGAAGTCGCGCGTCTGCCCGCCGTCGCCGAAGACCGTGACCTCGCGCCGGGCGCGCAGCCGCTCGCAGAAGATCGAGATCACCCCGGAATAGGGCGACAGCGGGTCCTGGCGCGGACCATAGATGTTGAAGAACCGCAAGCCAGTGGTGGGGACGGCGTGGACGAGGCCGGCCACGCGGGCGTGCAGCTCGCAGCCGAGCTTGTCGGCGCCGTAGGCCGACAACGGCCGGGTCGCGGAATCCTCCGCCAGCGGCAGGGCCTGGTTGTCGCCATAGACGGCCGCCGAGGAGGCATACACCACCGGAATCCCGGTCTCGCGCGCGGCGTCCATCACCGCGATCGTGCCGGTCAGGTTGGTCCGGTGGGTTCCCAGCCAGTCCTGGTTGCCCCGCTCCACCGAGGCGATCGCGGCGAGGTGGAAGCACCCGGCGACGCCGCGCATGGCCCGCGCCAGTGTCGCGGTATCGGTCACGTCGCCCTCCGTCAGCTCCGCCGCCGCTTGCAGGTTGGCGCGCTTGCCGGTGGAGAGATCGTCGAGAACCCGGACCGCATGACCCTGGGCCAGCAAAGCATCGGCGAGGTGCGAGCCGATGAAGCCGCAGCCGCCGGTTACGAGATATGTTCGCATTCTGGCCGGTGAGTCCGATCTGAGGCGGCGGCAGGCGTTACCATACCCGATATGATCCGGCGTTTCCAACCGGAAGTTGAGCCTATATCATTGACCAATGAATAACGCCGCCCTCGCCTTCCTGTCCGCAACCGAACTCGCCGCGATGATCCGCAAGCGCGCCGTCTCGCCCGTGGAGGTGATGGAAGCGACGCTCGCGCGGATCGAGCGGTCCCAGCCGGTGCTGAACGCCTTCATCACCGTCGCGGCGGAGGCGTCGATGGACGCGGCGCGGGCGGCCGAGGCGGCGGTGATGCGTGTCGGGTCGCTCGGCCCGCTGCATGGCGTCCCGCTCGCCGTGAAGGACCTTGTCCTGACGGCGGGACTGCGCACGACGTTCGGCTCCCTGATCTTCAAGGACAATGTCCCCGATCACGATGCGGTCGCGGTGTCGCGGCTCAAACAGGCCGGGGCGATCGTGGTCGGCAAGACCACGACGCCGGAATTCGGCCAGCAATGCCTGACCGAGGCACCGCTCTTCGGGCGCACCCGCAACGCCTGGCGCGCCGATCGCGCGGCCGGCGGGTCGAGCGGCGGATCGGCCGTCGCGGTGGCGGCGGGGCTCACCGCGCTGGCGGTGGCGACCGACGGCGGTGGTTCGACGCGGATTCCGGCCGCCTGCAACGGCGTGGTCGGCTTCAAGCAGGGGCTTGGCGTCGTGCCGCAGGAGTACGCGCAGGACGGGTTCGGCAACATCTCCTACATCACGCCGATGACCCGCACGGTGGGCGACACCGCGCTGATGCTGGATGCGATGGCCGGCCCGGATCCTCGCGACCCGCTGACGACCGGGCGCGCGCAACCGAACTTCGCGGACGCCGCGCGCGCCGAGGGCGATCTGCGCGGAGTTCGGATCGCCTGGCGCGCGCGGCTCGGCAACGTCGCCGTCGCCGCCGACGTGCTGGCGGGCTGCGAGGCGGCGCTGGCGGCCTTCACCGAGTTGGGCGCGACGCTGAGCGAATTGACGGCACCGTTCGAGAACCCCGAATCGGTGTGGTTCGTGAACAACGGCGCTTATCGGATGGCGCAGTTCGGGCACCATCTGAAGCAGCACCGCGCCATCATGTGCCCGACCTTCGTGCGCCAGCTCGACCGCATCGCCGAGGTGTCCGCGTCCGCCTTATACGAGGCGATCTTCGCGCGCACGCGGCTGTATCGGCAGGTGCAGGAATGGTTCGAGCACTGCGATGTGGTCGCCATGCCGACCCTCTCGCGGACCGCCCTGCCGATCGATCAGGATTTCTTCGGTCCGATCGCGATCGACAACCAGATGGTCGAGAACATCCGCGCGTCCTGGTACCCCTACACGATGCCGTTCAATCTGACCGGAAACCCAGCGGTCAGCCTGCCCTGCGGGTTCGATCGCGACGGGATGCCGGTGGCGATCCAACTCGTCGGTCGGCCTGGTGGCGATGCGGACCTGTTGCGCGTCGCGGCGGCGTTCGAGCGGGCGCGGCCGTGGGCCGATCGGCGCCCGGACCTGCCGGAGTTAGCCTGACCCCTCCCGGCCGATCTGCGGGGCGTGCTTGGGCAGATGCCGGCCGCGCTCGAAGATTGCCATGCTGTCGTAGAAGTGCATCGACAGCGTGCCGCGGGTGAACCCGGTCGGCGCCACCGCGCCGCGGCTGAGATCGGCGTTCAGTTCGTCCAGCAAGGCCTTGCAGATTTCGATGAAGGTTCCCTCGCGGCGCAGGCCGCCGCCGAATTCGGGCCAGTAGCAGGTGTGCAGATCCTCGGCGACATAGACGCCGTCGTTCGCCATGCGTGGATAGAGGAAGCGGAACGAAGCCAGGATGTGGGCCATGACATGCGTGCCGTCGTCAATGACGATATCCGGCGCGCCGAATTCCTCCACCACGCGGCCGAGGAACCCGTCATCGGCCTGATGGCCGATGCGCACGGCGATCTGCGGTTCCTCGAAACCGGCGCAGTCGGGGCGGATGTCGAGGCCGACGATCTGCGCGTACGGGCCGAGGAACCGCTTCCACATCTGCAAGGACCCGCCTTCACCGCAGCCGATCTCCACCAGCAGCACGGGGCGGTTGGCGTAGCGCGACAGATGGCGTTCATAGGCCGGGAAGAAATGCGTCCATTTGTGGATCAGCCGCTGGTCGTTGGTGAGGAAGTCCGACCACAGGCTCATTGCGATTGTCCCCTCAGCCATTCCCGATCGCGGACAGCACGCCGTCGCAGATGCGCACGAGCGCCGCCTCGTGCAGATCGGCGTGGATGGGCAACGCCAGGATGCGCTCCGACAGGTTCTCCGAGACCGGCAGCGGGGCGCCGTCGTGATGGTCGCGGTAGGCCGGTTGGCGGTGCAGCGGGCGGGGGTAGTAGATCGCCGTCGGGATGCCACGCGCGCGCAGGCTCGCCTGCACGCGTTCGCGGGTCGCGGCATCGGGCAGCAGGACGCTGTAGATGGCCCAGGCGGCGACGCTGTCGGGCACGCGCGCGGGCGTGACGACCGCGCCCGAAAGGTGGCGGTCGTAGAACCGGGCGACCTGCTCACGCGCCGCCAGCTCCTCCGCGAACACCGTCATCTTCGCCAGCAGGATCGCCGCCTGCAACGAGTCGAGGCGCCCGTTCATGCCGGTCCGCAAGACCTCATAACGGGTCGTGCCCTCGCCATGCGTGCGGAGGCTGCGATACAGCGCCGCGCGATCATCGTCCTCGGTGAACAACGCCCCGGCGTCGCCATACCCGCCGAGCGGCTTGGAGGGAAAGAAGCTGGTCGCCGTCGCGTGCGCGGCGGCGCCGAGGGGGCGACCGTTCTGCGTGCAGCCGAAGCTCTGCGCGAGGTCGTCGAGCGTGAACAGGTTCTCGCGTTCGGCCACGCGGTTGAGCGCCGGCCAATCGGCGGGCTGGCCGAACAGATCGACGCCGATCAGCGCGCGCGGTCGTAGTCGACCGGCGTCGCGAACCGCCGCGATGCGGGCCTCGAGATGGGCGGGGTCGATCTGGAAGCTGCGCGGATCGACATCGACGAACACCGGGGTCGCGCCGAGCACCAAGGGCACCTCGGCGGTCGCCGTGTAGGTGAACGCCGGCAGGAACACCGCATCGCCCGGACCGACGCCTTCGGCCATCAGCGCGATCTGGATCGCGTCGGTGCCCGAACTGACGCCGATGCAGTGGCGCGCCCCGCAAAAGGTCGCCAGCTTCTCCTCCAGCTCCGCGACCTCCGGGCCGAGGATGAACTGGCAGTGGGCCAGCACCGCGTCGATCCGCCGACGCAGCTCCACGGCGATGCGCGCCTGCTGTCCCTTGAGGTCGATGAACGGGATGGGCGGGGCGGCATCGTTCATGTGCGGATCACCATCGGGACGGCTCCATCGGCGTTATGCTCGAACTCCGGCACCAGCCGGGATAGCAGGGTCAAGGCGAGGCGCGTCTGTCCGCCGCGCGAGGCGGCGGCGATCTCCTCGATGGCGCGTCCGACGATCGCGGGGTCGGCGGTGCGTGGGGCCGCCATCAGCAGGCCGGGATGGCCGGTTGGCACCGGCGGCTCCTTGCCGTGGAACAATTCCTCGAACAGTTTCTCGCCTGGGCGCAGGCCGGTGAAGCGGATTTCCACGTCCTGGTCCGGGCGCAGGCCGGCCAGACGGATCATCTGGCGGGCGAGTTCGACGATCTTCACCGGCTCGCCCATGTCGAGCACAAAGATGCCGCCTTCGCCCTGCGACGAGGCTTCGCCGGTGCCGACGACGCTCGCTTGCAGCACCAGGCCGACCGCTTCGCGCACCGTCATGAAGTAGCGACGCATGTCGGGATGCGTCACCGTCAGCGGGCCGCCGCGCGCCAGCTGGCGCTGGAACAGCGGCACGACCGAGCCGGTGCTGCCGAGGACGTTGCCGAACCGCACGGTGACGCAGCGCATCCCCTGGGCGTGCCCGCCGGAGTTGATGTCGAGCGCCTGACAATACATCTCGGCCAGCCGCTTCGAGGCGCCCATCAGGCTGGTCGGGTTCACCGCCTTGTCGGTGGAGATCAGCACCATCGCCAGCGCGCCCACCGCGCGGGCGGCGTCGGCGACGTGACGGGTGCCGGCGATGTTGGTCAGCAGCCCCTCCAGCGGGTTCGCCTCCACCATCGGGACGTGTTTCAGCGCGGCGGCGTGGAAGATCAATTCGGGGCGGCAGGTCTCGAATATCGCGCGGATTCGCACGTCGTCGCGGACATCGGCCAGCAGCGCCTGGCGCGGCACTTGCGGCGCGGTCTCGCCCAGTTCGAGGTCGATCTGCCAGAGCGCGTATTCGCCGTTGTCGAGCAGGATCAGCCGCTCGGGGCCGAGCGTCGCCAACTGGCGGGCGAGTTCCGATCCGATGGTGCCGCCGGCGCCGGTGACGAGGACGCGCCTGCCGTGGATCAGCCGCGCCATGCCCTCGCGGTCCAGCGGGACCTGCGCGCGGTTCAGCAGGTCCTCGATGGCGATCGGGCGCAGGTCGAGCGCGTGCTCGGCGGTCGGTGCGATGGGATGGGCGGCCGGGTCGAGCGCGGTGGGGCGTGGGGCGCGGCGGACCACCATGCCATAGCGGTCCGCCTGCTCCAGCAAGGAGGCGAGGCGCGGGCCGGCGACATCGGGCGTCGCGACGATCAGGCAGCGTGGCAGCCGGCCCTCGGCGTGCAGGCGGGCGAGGACAGCGGCGGCGTCGTCGATGGAGCCGAGGATCGGCTGGCCCTGGATGCGCCGCCCGGTCTGGCGCGAGCCGAGCGACAACAGACCCGCCACCCGAAGACTCTGACGGCGATCCTGGGCGAGCGCGCGGAGGAAGAGGTCGGTATCCTCCCCGGCGCCGACCAGCAGCGCCGA
The DNA here is from genome assembly GCA_039938035.1 of Acetobacteraceae bacterium. GTDB lineage: Bacteria > Pseudomonadota > Alphaproteobacteria > Acetobacterales > Acetobacteraceae > DATFDN01. The sequence continues at coordinate 6,459 of JBDTFI010000048.1, forward strand.
GCCGGTGGCGTCGTCCTCGCTCGATCGCGCCAGTGGGCGGGCCTGCCGGCGCTCGTAGAGGATCCGGGGCGCGGCGAGCAACGCCATCAGCATCAGGGCGAGGATGAATGGGAAGGCGTGGCTGGGAAATCCGATGCCGGCGGCGGCCATGGCGGCCGACAGGAGGCCGGCGCCGAGGACGCTGGCGCCGGCCACGGCCAGCAGCTCGCCCATGCCGATAAAGCGCCAGTACTGAAGCGACAGGCC
>JBDTFI010000049.1:0-3877 GCA_039938035.1 Acetobacteraceae bacterium
AACACGCCGGCCGAGGGCGCCTTGGCGGCGGAAGCCTCCGCCGCCGCCGGGCTGACGGTGCGCCGCGATATGGCGGCGGCGATGACGGGCGAGGATTTCAGCTGGTACCTGGTGGAGAAACCGGGCGCCTTCGCCTGGATAGGCAACGGAGCCAGCCAGGAGCTGCATAATGCCGGCTACAACTACAACGATTCGATCCTGCCGGCGGCGGCGACCTATCTGGCGAGCGTGGCGAAGCGCGCCCTGGCGGGGTGACGTCAGGGAAGGGGTCGCACAAGACCCCGCCCCGGCAGCACGCTGACACGCGGCGGCAACACCGAGGCGAGCAAGGCCCGCGTGTAGGGATGCTCCGGCCGCGCCAGCACCGTATCCGCCGGCCCCTCCTCCACCACCTGCCCGTGATGCATGACCGCGACGCGTTCGCAGAGTTGCCTAACGACCGCGAGGTTGTGGGACACAAACAAGAACGCCAACCCATGCCTGCTTCGAAGCCCGGCGAGCAACGCGATGATCTGCGCCTGTACCGACACATCCAGCGCCGAGGTCGGCTCGTCAAGCAGCAGCGCAAGCGGCGACGGCGCCAAGGCGCGGGCGATGCAGACTCGCTGTTTCTGCCCGCCCGACAATTCATGCGGATAGCGCCAGAGGAATTCCGCCGGCAAACCCACGTCATCGAGCAGCGCCTCCACACGCCGCGCCAGGGCGCCTCGGCCCAGCTCACCCTGAATGCGCAGCGGCTCGGCGACCGAAGCGAACACGGTGGCGCGCGGATCGAGCGCGGCGTGCGGGTTCTGGAACACCACCTGCACGCCACGACGCAGCGGCGCCAGTGCGCGACCGGCCGCGCGGGTGATGTCGGTGCCGGCGAAGCGCACCCGGCCGGACCCGGGATCTTGCAGGCGCAACAACAACCGCAGCAACGTCGACTTACCGCAGCCGGATTCGCCGACCAGCCCCAACGCCTCGCCCGGATGCAGCGCCAGGTCGACGCGATCCACCGCGCGCACCGCCCGGCCGCCCGGCGACGCGAAGGAGCAAACCACCGCCTCGGCCGCCAGCAGAGCGCTCATGCGGTGACGGCGTGGCAGGCGACACGGTGCCGCTCGCCGACAGCGATCAGCGCGGGGCGGACGTCGCTGCAAACCGGCATCGCCAGTGCGCAGCGAGGGTGGAAGCGACAGCCCGTGGGCGGCGTACGCAGGTTCGGAATGCCGCCGGGAATGCCCGCCGGATGATGCGTCGGCCGCTCGAGGTCCGGCACCGAGGCGAGCAGGCCCTGCGTGTAAGGATGAAGCGGCGCGCCGAACAACTCCTCGGCCGCTGCGTCCTCCACGATGCACCCGGCGTACATCACCACCACCCGCCGGCACGCCGCGCCGATCACGCCCAGGTCGTGGCTGATCAGCAGCAGCGTCAGGCCCATCCGTGCCACCAGCTCGGCGATCAGCGTCAGCACCTGGCTCTGCACCGTGACATCGAGCGCGGTGGTAGGCTCGTCGGCGACCAGCAACCGCGGCTCGCCGGCCAATGCCATGGCGATCAGCACGCGCTGGCGCATCCCACCGGACAGCGCGTGCGGATAGTCCGCGAGGTGCCTCTCCGCCTCCGGCAGGCGCACTTGCTCGAGCAACTCGACGCTGCGCGCGTGCAACTGCGCGCGGCTCCGTCGTGCCATCCGCCGGTCATGCGCGTGCAGCACGTCAGCGAGTTGCTGGCCGATCGTGAACACCGGGTTGAGGTAGGTCACCGGGTCCTGGAACACCATCCCCACGCCCTGGCGGCGCAGAGTGTCGAGCGCGCCTGGTGTCATCGCCAGAACATCGTGCCCATCGAAACGGATCGTCCCGCTCAGAACCCGTGCCGGGGGCACCGGGTTCAACCGCAATATGCTGCGCGCCAGTACCGACTTGCCGCAGCCGGTCTCACCGACGATGCCGACCGACTCGCCCGCCTCGACGGCGAGGTCGATGCCGTCCAGCACCACCGCGGTACCCTCGAAGCCGTCAAACGCCAGACGGTAGTCGCTGATCTCCAGCAGACTCACCCGCGCGCGCTCCGCGGATCGAGAATGTCGCGCAGCCCGTCGCCGAACAGGTTGAAGCCGAGCACGGTCAGGAAGATGAACAGGCCGGGGAAGACGGAATACCACCAATAATCAGGCATGTAGCTGCGCGCGGTGGCGATCATCGCCCCCCATTCCGGCGCCGGCGGCTTGGCGCCCAGGCCGATGAAGCCAAGGCTGGCGGCGGCGAGGATGGCGAGCCCCATATCCATGCTCGCCTTGATCACCAGCGGAGACAGGCAGTTCGGCAAGATGTGCGCGGCGAGGATGCGGGTGTGGGAGGCGCCCATGGTTTGCGCGGCCTCGACGAACGGCTCGCCCCGCAAGGTCAGCGCCTTGGCCTCGATCAGCCGCACGTAGCCCGGCCACCACACGATCGCGAGCGCGATCACCCCGTGCAGGATGCCGGGGCCCAGCGCGGCGACGATGGCGAGCGCCAGTACGAGGCCCGGCACGCACAGGAACACGTCGGTCACCCGCATGATGGCGGCGCGGGTCCGCCCGCCGAAATAGCCTGCGGCGACGCCGAGCGGCGTGCCGACCAGTGCGGCGATGACGGTGATGGTCAATCCGACCCAGAGACTGGTGCGGGTTCCCATCACCACGCGGGTGAAGATGTCGTCGCCCATCTCGTCGGTGCCGAACCAGTGCGCCGCGGACGGCGGCAGCAATTTGTTCGCGAGATGCATCGCTCCGGTCGCGTCGCGCGGGTCCGGCACGATCAGCCAACCGAACGCCGCCAGCACAAGGAACGCGGTCACGAGGGAGAGCCCAAGAAGCGTCGAGGGATTGCGCGCGACGATCCAGACGAGAAACCGCAGGCGACGCACCGAGCGGGCGCGCGTCGATGCCGCTGACGTCAGGGCAACGTCGCTCATCGGGAGACCGGACGCACACGCGGATCGAGCCAGCCATAGGCGACGTCGACCAGCAGATTGGCCAGCATGAACAGCAGGCCGATCGCGAGCGTGGCACCCATCACCGGCCGGAAATCGCCCGACACCGCCGAATCCACCGCATAGAGCCCGATCCCGGGCCAGTCGAACACCGTCTCCACCAACACCGTGCTGCCGAGCATCCAGCCGAACCGCAAGCCGATCATCGCAAGCGTCGGCAGCATGGCGTTCTTCAGCGCCAGCACGGCGATGATCCGCGCCGGCGCGACGCCGTGCGCGCGCGCCGCAATGATGTAGTCCGATTGGAGAACCTCGATCATCTCGGCGCGGTTGACGCGGACCACGGCCGCCAGCGCCGGCAGCGACAGGACGAACACCGGCAGGATCGCGTGACGCAACGCTTCGACGAAGACGGCGAAGCGGCCTTCGAGAAGGGCATCGAGCAGCACCATCCCGGTAAGCGGCGGCGGCGGTGCCGTCGCCACCGAGAGCTGCCCGCCGGTCGGCAGCCAGCCGAGCCAGCCGGAGAACACCAGGAGCAGCAGCAATCCCACCCAGAACTCCGGCAGCGCCATGCCGGAGACAGCGAGCACCCGCGTCAGATGATCGAGCCAACGGTTCCGCCGGATCGCCGCCAGCATTCCGATCGGGATGCCGACCAGCACGGCGAACAGCATCGCGAGCAGCACAAGCTCCAGCGTCGCCGGCAAGTACTGCGCGAGATCGGTGGTCACGTCGTGCCCGGTGACGACCGAATGGCCGAGCCGTCCGCGCGCCAGGTCCGCCGTGTAGCGCAGGAACTGGATCGCCAGCGGCCGGTCCAGCCCGTACTGGTGGCGGATGGTGGCGATCATGTCGGGCGTCGCATCCGGACCCGCCGCCAACGCCGCCGGGTCGGCGGGCGCGACGTTGGTGATGA
>JBDTFI010000050.1:0-7971 GCA_039938035.1 Acetobacteraceae bacterium
TTCATCCGCGCGTACCATTCCTTGGCCGCCGGGGCGACCGTCCAATCGACGTCGCCGATGTAGTCGAGCGCCGAAAAATGCGCCGCGGCGGCGAAATCGGCGAGCGAGATGCTGGCACCCGCCAGCCAGCGGCGGGTCTCGCTGAGCCAGCCGACATATTCGAGGTGGTGCTTGATGGCGGTGTAGCCGGTCCGCAGGGCGCCGGCGTCGGGATTGCCCCGCCCGAGCAGCCGCTTCATGTGCTTCTCGCCGACGAGGTTCCGCGTCACCTCGGCGGCGAACTTGCCGTCGAACCAGGCGACCAGCCGACGCACCTCGATCCGCTCGGCGAGCGTGTGCCCGAGCAGGGGCGTGTCGGGATAGGCGTCCTCCAGGTATTCCCCGATCACCCCGGAATCGGGGATCACCAGCCCGTGGTCCTCGATCAGGGTGGGGACGGTGCCGGCCGGGTTGAGGTCGAGGTACTCGGCCCGGCGCTCCCACACTTTCTCGACCCGCAGCTCGAAGGGCAGGCGCTTCTCCGACAGGACCAAGCGGATTTTGCGGGAAAAGGGCGAGAGGGGGAGGTGGTAGAGGATTCGCATCGCCGGCGTTTATCGCACCGCCGGACGCGCCGCGCCAGAACTGGCGGGCTACGGAAGCGATGCGCCCGACAACCCGTCGCGCACGATCGGCACGGCGTCGTTCTTCTTCGATAGCAGAAGCTGGAACACCATGTTCGACCCGTTGAGGAACCCGACCTCGACGGCCGCCAGATAGTACTCCCACATCCGGCAGAACCGCTCGTCGGTGAGTTCGACGGCGCGCGCCCGATTGGCCGCGAAGCGGGCACGCCAGTGGCGCAGCGTGTGGTAGTAGTGCAGCCGCAACACCTCCATGTCGGCGACCCAGAGCGCGTTCCGTTCGGTCGCGGCGAACACCTCCGACAGCGACGGAACATAGGCGCCGGGGAAGATGTACTTGCGGATGAACGGCCCCGTCGAACTCGGCGGCAGCATCCGTCCGATGCAATGGACGAACGCATAGCCGTCATCGGTCAGAAGCGCCCGGATCTTGCCGAAATACGCATCGAAATGCCCGATGCCGACATGTTCCATCATGCCGACGGAGACCACCCGGTCGAAGCGCCCGTCCAATGAGCGGTAGTCGATCTCCCGGAACTCCACCAGCGCGCCCACGCCGGCCTGCGCGGCGCGCTCGCGCGCGACCCGGATCTGTTCGGGCGAGACGTTGATCGCCGTGACCCGCGCCCCGGTGGTCGCGGCGATGTGGATGGCAAACGATCCCCAGCCGGAGCCGATCTCGGCCACGCTCATGCCCGGGGACAGAAGCAGCTTCGCCGTCGCGCGCCGAAGCTTTTCCTGCTGCGCCTGCTCGAGCGTGTCGTGCTCCGGATCCTCGAAGAACGCGCAGGAATAGTTCAGCCCCGCATCGAGAAACAGCCGATAGATGTCGGTCGTGACGTCGTAATGGTGCCGCGCGTTGGCCGCCGCCGTCCGTGGGTGGTTGGCCTGGTGCCATCGCCGCACCCCCCGCCATGCCCGACGAAGCACGCGCTGGGAGGCGTGGCCCGCCAGCCCGCCGCGGTTGAGCGAGAACAGGGCCATCAGATCGCCGACGTCCGACCCGCCCTCGAACGTCAGCGTCCTGTTCATATACGCTTCCCCGGCGTGCAACTCGGGGTTCAGCGCGAGCTTCGTGTGCAGCGCGCGATCATGGAGGCGAACCGTCACCACCGGGCCAGGGGCGTGGCCGCCAAAGACATGGGCGATGCCGTCCGCGTCGATCAGATGCAGCGTCCCGTTCTGGACGAAGCGAGTCAGCAGATTGGCAAGCAACCGCATGGGTCAGAGCGATCCAGGTCCACCTCTCCCGCCGTTCGCGGGAGAGGTCGTCCGGGCGAAGCACGGGCGGGTGAGGGTCTTGGCCGCGACACCCTCACCCGCCGCGCAAGGGCGCGGCGACCTCTCCCGCAAGCGGGAGAGGTGTAGATCGGAGTGAGTGGTTCCGATCGAACCGTTTCTGATCCGCACCGGCTACCCCAGTCGCCCGTGGCAGTGCTTGTATTTCTTCCCCGACCCGCAGGGACAAGGCGCATTCCGCCCGGTCCCGCGCCAGGTCGCGGGGTCGGCGAGGTCGATCGCGTCCGCCATCGCCGACAGGCCCACCGAGGCACCGACCGGGGCCGCCAGCTCCAGCAGGCCCGTCGCCCCGTCGCCGAACGCCGAAGCCGGCTCCGGATGCATCTCCAGAAGGCCGCCCCCCAGGAAATCGGGTTCCGCCGGGCGCTCCGGCGCCAGTTCCACCCGGCTCAGCATCGCCGTTACCCGCTCCTTCAACTCGTCCAACATCGCATTGAACAGCGCGAACGCCTCGGTCTTGTACTCATTCAGCGGGTCCTTCTGGCCGTAGGCGCGCAGCCCGATGCCCTGGCGCAGATGGTCAAGCGCGTAGAGATGCTCCTTCCACACCGCGTCCATCGTCTGGATCAGCATCGACTTCTCGATGAAGCGCATCAGCTCTGGCGTCATCACGTTGGTCTTGGCGACGACGAACGCCTGTGCCGCGTCGGTGATCCGCTCGCGGATCGCGGTCTCGTCGATGCCCTCCTCGTGGCCCCATTCCTCGATCGGCAGATCGAGGTTCAGGACCCGGTGGGCGTCCTCGGCAAGCTCCTTCAGCTCCCATTGCTCGGCGAACGCCTTCTCGGGAATACGGCGATCGACCATCGCCTCGATCACCTCGGCGCGCATCCCGTCGATGGTGTCGGACACGTCGGTCGCCTTCATGAACTCCTTGCGTTGGGCGTAGACCTCCTTGCGCTGGTCGTTCATCACGTCGTCGTATTTCAGCACGTTCTTGCGGGTGTCGAAGTTGCGTGCCTCGACCTTCATCTGCGCTTTTTCCAGCGCCTTGTTGATCCAGGGATGAGTAATCGCCTCGCCGTCCTTCAGGCCGAGCTTCTGCAGCATCCCACCCATCCGATCGGACCCGAAGATGCGCATCAGGTCGTCTTCGAGGGAGAGGAAGAAGCGCGATCTCCCCGGATCGCCCTGCCGGCCGGATCGGCCGCGCAGCTGGTTGTCGATGCGCCGGCTCTCATGGCGCTCGGTGCCGATCACGAACAGGCCGCCCGCCTCTTTCACCTGCTCATGGGCCGCCCCGATCTCCTCGCGGATCGCCGCCTCGCGCGGTGCGCGGATATCGAGATCGTCGAGGCCGGCCAGTTGCGCGTGCAGCCGCATTTCCAGGTTGCCGCCGAGCTTGATGTCGGTGCCGCGCCCGGCCATGTTGGTCGCGATCGTCACCGCGCCCGGCGCTCCGGCGTCCTGGACGATCTCCGCCTCCTTCTCGTGGAAGCGCGCGTTCAGCACCGAATGGGGAACGCCGCGGCGCTTCAATATCCCGCTCAGATGCTCGCTCTTTTCGATCGACACCGTGCCGACCAGCATCGGCTGGCCGGTCTTGCGGGTCTCGTCGATCAGCGCGGCGACGGCGTTCCACTTCTCCTCGGCGGAGCGGTACACCTCATCGTCCTCGTCCTTGCGCGCGACATCGACGTTGGTCGGGATCTCGACCACGGTCAGCTTGTAGATCTCCTCGAACTCGTCGGCCTCGGTCGCCGCCGTGCCGGTCATGCCGCCGAGCTTGGGATACAGGCGGAAGTAGTTCTGGAAGGTGATGGACGCGAGGGTCTGGTTTTCCGCCTGCACCTCGACGTCCTCCTTCGCCTCCAGCGCCTGGTGCAGCCCTTCGGAGTAGCGCCTGCCCTCCAGCGCGCGGCCGGTGAATTCATCGATGATGATGATCTTGTTGTCACGGACCATGTAGTCGACGTCGCGGGCGAACAGGGTGTGGGCGCGCACCGATTGCTGGACGTGATGGACGACGGAGACGTTGAAGATGTCGTAGAGGTTGCCCTCGGTCAGCACCCCCGCCTCGCGCAGCATGTCCTCCACTGTCTCCGAGCCCGGCTCGGTCAGCGACACGGTGCGGAACTTCTCGTCCTTTTCGTAGGTCTCGGGGTCCTTCACCAGCTCGACCACCACCGCATCGACGCGGCGATACAAGTCCGAACTGTCCTCGGCGGGGCCGGAAATGATGAGCGGCGTGCGCGCCTCGTCGATCAGGATGCTATCGACCTCGTCGACGATGCCGAAGAAGAAGTCGCGCTGGACCATATCCTCCAGCCGGTACTTCATGTTGTCGCGCAGATAGTCGAAGCCGTACTCGTTGTTGGTGCCGTAGGTGACGTCGGCGGCGTAGGAATCCCGCTTCTGCGCGTCATCCTGGCCGTGCACCACCACGCCGACCGTCAGTCCGAGGAAGCGGTAGATCTGACCCATCCAGTCGGCGTCGCGGGCCGCGAGATAGTCATTGACGGTGACGACATGCACGCCCTTGCCGGCGAGGGCGTTCAGATAGACCGGCAAGGTGGCGACCAGCGTCTTGCCCTCGCCGGTCTTCATCTCGGCGATCCGCCCGTCGTGCAGCACCATGCCGCCGACCAGCTGCACGTCGAAATGGCGTTGCCCCAGCACCCGCTTGCTCGCCTCGCGCACGACCGCGAACGCCTCGGGCAGCAGATCGTCGAGCGTCGCGCCATCGGCGAGCCTGCCGCGGAACTCCACCGTCTTGGCGGCCAGCGCCTCGTCTGACAGGGCGGCGACGGCGGGCTCCAGGGCGTTGATCTTCGGCACCCGGCGCTGATACGCCTTGAGCGATCGTTCGTTGGCGGTGCCGAATACGGCGCGGGCAAGGGAGCCGAGCATGAAGACCTTCTGGCCGATCGGAGGGAGATATGGAGATAGGCTCCCGAGATAGGTTCCCCCTGGGGCCGGGTCAACGCAAATGGGCCGCCTGTGCTTGTGAGGACCGCCCAACTCGGCCATAAGACGCCCGATTTCCATCCTCAGGAGACGCGATGAGCTTCCGCCTCGGCGCCGTGGCCCGGTTGGCCGCACTCGGCCTCGCCGCCGCCCTTCCCGCCTCGGGCGCGCTCGCGCAGACCCCACCGCCGGCAGCCATGGCCCCCACCACGCCGCCCGATCAGCCCGCCGTCAAGCCGTTCGTCGCGCCGGGCAACGATCCCGTCGTCGCGACGGTGAACCAGCGCCCGATCCACCTCAGCGACGTCGCCGCCGCCGCGGCGACCTTGCCGGCGAACCTGCGCGCCATGCCCGAGCAGGTGCTCTATCCGATGCTGCTCGACCGCCTGATCGACCAGGAGGCGCTGGCCGACGAGGCCCAGCGGACCGGGCTCGACAAGGACCCGGAGGTAAAGCGCCAGGTGGAGTTCGCCGAGCGCGCGGCCCTGCAACGCGCGCTCCTGCTCAAGGAGGTCCAGCCGCTCATCACCGATGAAGCGGTGCGCGCCCGGTATGAGACGGACATCGCGGGCAAGCCTGGCGTCGAGGAGGTCCATGCCAAGCACATCCTGGTGGACAACGAAGCGCTGGCGAAGGACATCATCACGCAACTCAAGGCCGGCGCCGACTTCGATACGCTGGCCAAGAAGTACAGCAAGGACTCCGGCGCCGCGCAGGGCGGCGACCTGGGCTTCTTCAAGCAATCCGACATGGTGCCGGAATTCGCCGCCGCCGCCTTCGCGCTGCAGCCGGGCCAGTTCTCGCAGACTCCGGTCCACACGCAATTCGGCTGGCACGTCATCAAAGTGATCGAGCGCCGCCAGGACAAGCCGCCGACCTTCGATGCCGCGAAGGACGAGTTGCGCCAGAAGATGGCCCAGGAGGCCGCGGAAAAGGTCGTCGCCGACGCCCGCTCGCACGTGACGGTCCAAAAGTTCAATCTTGACGGCACGCCGATCGCCACCGCCGACAAGGAATCGCCGCCAGCGAAGCCGCCAACGAAGTAACTGGGACCCCGCATGGACATCGCCGTCTCGCCGCTCGCCGTCCAGACGCCCACGCTCCCGCCGCTTGCCGGCGTGCGCCTCGGTGCGGCGGAGGCTGGCATTCGCTATCGTGGGCGTACCGACCTCGTGATGCTCGAACTCGCCCCCGGTACCACCGTCGCCGGCGTGTTCACCCTCAGCCGCTGTCCCGGCGCGCCGGTCGATTGGTGCCGCACGGCGCTGAAAAGCGGCAAGGCGCGCGCCGTGGTGGTGAACGCCGGCAATGCCAACGTCTTCACCGGCAAAGCTGGGCGGACTGCCTGCGCGGCAACCGCCGCCGCCGCCGCCGAACTTGTGGACTGCCCGGCCAAGCAGGTGTTCGTGGCCTCCACCGGCGTCATTGGCGAGGTACTGCCCCACGCGAAGCTGATCGCCGCCCTGCCCGCCCTGCACGCGGGCCTTGCCGACGATGCCTGGGCGGACGCGGCGCGGGCCATCATGACGACCGACACCTTCCCCAAGGCGGCGACCCGCGTCGCGCGGATTGGGGACGCGGAGGTGCGGATCAACGGCATCGCCAAGGGCAGCGGCATGATCGCGCCCGACATGGCGACCATGCTCTGCTTCGTCGCCACCGACGCCAAGATCCCGGCCGAGGCGCTCGATACGCTGCTCCGCCGGGGCGTCGATGCCAGCTTCAACCGCACCACGGTCGATTCCGACACCTCGACTTCGGACACCGTGCTGCTGTTCGCGACCGGGCAGGCCGCCCATAAGCGGGTGCCCGCCGAGGGCGGGAAGGTGCTCGCCGACTTCACCGCGAAACTCGACGACCTGCTGCTCGATCTCGCCTTGCAGGTCGTGCGCGACGGCGAAGGCGCGCAAAAGCTCGTCCGCATCGACGTGACCGGCGCGGCCAGCGCGCGCTCCGCCCGCAAGATCGCGATGGCGGTGGCGAACTCGCCTTTGGTGAAGACCGCGATCGCCGGCGAGGACGCGAACTGGGGCCGCATCGTCATGGCCGTCGGCAAGGCCGGCGAACCGGCCAACCGCGACACGCTCTCGATCGCCATAGGCGGCACCTGGATGGCGCGCGAGGGCACCGTCGTCCCCGGCTATGACGAGGCCCCGGTGGTCGCGCACATGAAGGGCCGGGAGATCCACATCGAGATCGATCTCGGTCTCGCCCGCGGCAAGGCGACCGCGTGGACCTGCGACCTGACGCACGGCTACATCGACATCAACGGGTCGTATCGATCGTGATCGAACCCCGCGCGGCGGGAGCTGTAGGAGATGGCGGGTCTGACTTCGGGTTTGCGTTTGTTGACCCAACATTCGCAATCGATCCTACATTTCCCGATGCTGACGAATATTCTATCCTCTACAGTCCAGGGCTGCCGGCATCGTCGGTTCCCGAGCCTGCCTCATGGATCATGATGCTCATCGGCCTGTGTGGCGTCGCCGCGATGGGCCGCCTGTTCGCGCCACACGGTCGAGCCTGCCGGCAGCCATAGCTACTTGATAGAGTAGCTCGGTCTCGCCCTGGCACGTTACGCCGCCTCATTCTCGCGATGGACTTTCGTCGCCTGCCCCTCCCCAAAAAACCGCCTTCCGTCCTTCCACGTTCCCAGCACCCGCCCCTCCAGAGCCCGCCCGTCGAACGGCGTGTTCTGCGCCTTGCCGGGCAACATGCCGGACTCCACCTGCCAGGCGCGCTCGGGATCGAAGAGACACAGATCGGCCGGCGCGCCGCGTGACAGCCGCCCGCTCTCCAGCCCCAGCAGCCGGGCGGGGCGGGCGGTCAGCAGGTCGAGCGCCTGGATCATGCCCAACGCCCCGCCGTGGACCTGCGCCAGCGTGACGGCGAGCAAGGTCGCCAACCCCGCCCCGCCCGGCGCCGCCTGCGCGAACGGCAACCGCTTGTCGTCGGCGTCGCGGGGCTGGTGGTCCGAGGCGATGGCGTCGATCGTGCCGTCGGCGAGTGCCGCCACCACCGCCAGACGGTCGGCGTCGGCACGTAACGGGGGCGACAGCTTGGCGTAGGTGCGGAAGTCGCCGATCGCCGTCTCGTTCAGATCGAAGTAGGGCGGCGCGGTGTCGCAGGTGACGGCGATTCC
>JBDTFI010000051.1:0-4230 GCA_039938035.1 Acetobacteraceae bacterium
TGTTTGACTCGTCACGACGGCTGATGCGCTGGAACGAGCCGCTGCCGTTGCTGCTCGGTTTGACCCGGTCGGAACTCCAACTCGGCACCCCCTACAACGCGTTGGCGGAGCGTCTGGCTACGATGCAGATGGGTGGGGCGCCGTTTCTGGAGACCGAGGACCAGCTTGGCGACGAAGGCCCGGCCCATAGCGCACCCATCGTTCATGAGCGCATCCGCGCGTCGGACGGACGCGGTTTCGAGGTCCGCCGCACCGCGATCCGGGGCGGCGGCTTCGTGCTTACCGTCACCGACATCACCGCGCGGACTCGTGCCGAGGCGACGACGCGGGAGGCCCAGCGAATGCAGGCGATCGGCCAGCTGACAGGCGGCATCGCGCACGATTTCAATAACCTGCTCGCCGTGGTGATGGGCAACCTGGAACTGGCCCTCAGCAAGCTGGAGGTCGGCCATCCGGTTCGCCCCCGGCTGGATCGGGCCATCTGGGGGGTCAGGCGGGGGGCCTCGCTCACGCAGCAATTGCTGGCGTTCGCCCGCAAGCAGCCGCTGGCGCCGCAGTCGCACGACCTGTCGGAGGTGCTGTCAGATGTCGCCGGACTGCTCGGGCGCACGCTGGGCGAACACATCGAGATGCGGGTGGTGAACCCCGCCGGGGTGTGGCCCGCCCTTGCCGATGCGACCCAGGTAGAGAGCGCGTTGCTCAACCTCGCGCTGAACGCCCGCGACGCCATGCCGGGTGGCGGACGCCTCACGATCGAGCTTGCCAACCGGGTGCTCGATCCCGAGTACGCCCGGCGCCACACGGAGGTGACGCCGGGCGATTACGTGATGATCGCCGTGACCGATACCGGGGTCGGCATGGCGTCCGACGTTTTGGCGCGCGCGTTCGAGCCGTTCTTCACCACCAAGGAGGTGGGAAAGGGGACCGGGCTCGGCCTCGCGATGGTGTTCGGCTTCGCCAAGCAATCGGGCGGCCACGCCGAGATCAACTCCGTGCCTGGCGAAGGCACGACCGTGCGCCTGTTCCTGCCGCGCTTCATCGGCGTGACGGCGGCTGCACCGGCCACCGACACCGTCGTGGCCGGGCCGCCGCGCGGCTCCGCCACCGTGCTGGTGGTCGAGGATGAGGCCGATGTGCGCGACGTGGCGGGGGCGATCCTGCGCGATCTCGGCTACCACGTCCTGGAGGCGGCCGACGGGCCGGCGGCGTTGCGGTTGCTCGCGAACGACACTGAACCGGTGGATCTGGCGCTGATCGACATCGTGCTCCCTGGCGGCATTGATGGCGGTGAGGTCGCCCGCAGGCTCGCCGTATGCCGGCCTGGGCTGCGGGCCTTGTTCATGTCCGGCTACACCGGAAGCGCGGTCATGCACGACGGACGCCTCGACGAGGGCATCCGCCTCATCAGCAAGCCGTTCGGGCGCGAGGCACTCGCGCACAAGGTGGCAGAGGCTCTCGGGGGGGATAGCGCTTGACCTTGCATCCGTTGCTGTCGCGGCGATATGGCAGTACCGCACCGCAACAGGAGCCGTCGCATGCCACTGAGCCCGTCGCAGTCGCGCGAGGAACTCCATACCCGCCGCATCGTCCTGCGCGGCTATCAACGCGGCGACGGACTGTTCGATATCGAGGCCCAGCTTACCGACACCAAGGCCAACCCGTTTTCCAACGAGGATCGCGGCCGGGTCGAGGCCGGGGAGCCGCTGCACGGCATGTGGATGCGTCTGACCGTGGACGACCACATGACCATCGTCGCCGCCGAGGCCGCGACCGATCATAGTCCGTACGCCGCCTGCCCGGACGCGGCCCCCAATTTCGCCCGCCTCGCCGGCCTGCGGATCCGGGCGGGCTTCCTGAAGGAAGCGAACGCGCGTGTCGGCGGCGTGGCGGGCTGCACCCATCTGCGCGAATTGCTTCAGCAGATGGCGACGGTTGCCTTTCAGACCATCGGCCCGGTGCGCGCCCGCAAGCATCCCCGCGCCGGCGAGGCGGCGGATGGCGTCTCCTCGCGGTTGCTTGACACCTGCATCGCCTATGCCGCCGACGGCCCCCTGGCCCGCCGCCGTTGGCCACACCTGGCCAGGCCGGTGGCGGGGTCGCGTCCCGATGACGCTCAGCTCGAGCCGAGCGCGGCCTGAAGCTGCAAACCCCCACCGCGACGCGAAAGATCGACGCCTTCATGGGCGAGCAGCCAGTGCTTGCGTTCGAGGCCGCCGCCATAGCCGGTCAGGGAGGCATCGGCGCCGATCACCCGGTGGCAGGGGACAATGACCGAGATCGGGTTGGAGCCATTGGCGAGGCCCACCGCGCGTACCGCTTTCGGACGGCCGATGCGGGCGGCCAATTCCCCATAGCTGACGGTGCCCCCGACCGGGATGCGGCGCAGTCCCGCCCAGACCTCACGCTGAAACGCGGTGCCTTCGGTTCGTACGGCGACGGCGTCGATCGCCGCCAGTTCGCCGCCGAAATAGGCTTCGAGCGCCCGGCGGGCAGGGGAGGGTGCCCGGCGTTCCTTTAGCCGCGCGGCGGCCCCGCCGGTGTGGCGTCGCAGCAGGAGGAGCATCCGATCCTCGTGATCCTCCCAATCCGCCGCGCGGACGTTATCCTCGTCGTCGGTGACGAGGAGCATCCGCCCCGTGGGCGTCATCGTGCGTTCCAGATGAAGTTCGTTCATGGCGCGAAGTATGGCGGGCTTTCCGGTCGCTGGCTCGCGGTTTCCGGACGTGGTCATCGCCTGATGACGTCCGAAAACCGCGAGACAATGCGCCGGAGCGGGGTCACTGTGGCGCATGGACCTCGATCATGCCGCCTGCTACCGCGCGATCTCTTTGCGTGACGCCCGCTTCGACGGCCGCCTGTTTATCGGCGTCCGAACGACCGGCATCTACTGCCGCCCCATCTGCCCCGCCCGCACCCCGCGCCCGGAGAACGTCGTCTTCTTCCCGACCGCCGCGGCGGCGCAGGAGGCGGGATTTCGTCCCTGTCTGCGATGCCGGCCGGAAACCGCGCCCGACCTCGGCGCCTGGCGCGGCGCGTCCAACACCGTCTCCCGGGCGCTGTGCCTGATCGAGATGGGCGCGCTCGACGGCGCCGACGTGGACACCCTGGCGGGCCGCCTCGGGGTCGGGGAGCGCCAGCTTCGCCGCTTGTTTCAGCAACACCTCGGCGCCTCACCGATCGGCGTCGCGCAGACCCGGCGCGTCCTGCTGGCCAAGCAGATGATCCACGAGACGCGCCTGCCGATGGCGGAGATCGCCCTGGCGGCGGGCTTCGGCAGCATCCGCCGGTTCAACGAGACGTTTCTCGCACTGTTCGCCCGCCCCCCGAGCGCGCTTCGCCGCACCGCCGGCCCGGACATATCAGCGGGCGCTCAGGGTGAACTCAGCCTCCTGCTCCGCTACCGGCCGCCCTATGACTGGCCTTCCATGCTGGACTACCTGCGGACACGCGCCATCGCCGGCGTGGAGGTCGTGGAGGGCGAGGTCTATCGCCGGACGATCGGGCTGGACGGCCTGCAAGGGAGCGTGGCCGTACAACCGGCGGACCGACACGCCTTGCGGGCGACGATCCGCTTTCCGAAACTCTCGCTCCTCCCGTCGATCATCGCCCGGCTGCGGCGCGTCTTTGATCTCGCCGCCGATCCCGATGCCATCGCCGGCCAGTTGGGGGAGGATTCCGCGCTCACGCCGCTGTTGGCCGCCCGGCCCGGCCTGCGTGTTCCGGGTGCTTGGGATGGGTTCGAACTGGCGGTCCGCGCGGTGCTCGGCCAGCAGATCACCGTCGTCGCCGCGATCCGTCTGGCCGGCAAGCTGGTCGCCGCGTATGGCGAAAAGCTCGTCCAGCCAGACGGCGCACTGACCCACGTGTTCCCCCGCCCGGAGCGTCTGGCCGTCGCGGACCTCTCGCTGCTCGGGATGCCGAGAAGCCGCGCCACGACGCTGTCATCGCTCGCCGCCGCCGTGCTCGCCGATCCTCACATCTTCGGCGCGGGTCGGGGCCTCGAGGACGCGATCGTGCAGCTTCGCGCGCTTCCGGGCATCGGCGAATGGACCGCCCAGTACATCGCCATGCGCGAACTGCGCGAGCCGGACGCCTTCCCGGCGGCCGATATCGGGCTCATGCGGGCGATGGCGGACGCCGACGGACGCCGCCCGACGGCGCCCGAGCTGCTCGCGCGCGCCGAGCGGTGGCGGCCGTGGCGCGCCTACGCGGCGCAGCATCTGTGGGCCT
>JBDTFI010000052.1:0-9228 GCA_039938035.1 Acetobacteraceae bacterium
GAAGTTCGCCCCGGGGCGAGTTGAGGAACTCCGCCATGCCCGGCGGGGGCGTGCGGGGAAGCTCGCGAATTTCGTATCCGATGGAATGGACAACCGCCTTGACGAGCTTCTTCGAGCGACGAAGCAAGGGCGTGACAAACTTCGTCATAGCATCGCGTACACGACATGGTCCTCATCGGATGTCCGCGGCGCGGCTCTTGAATAGGATTGCCAAGCCGCCGGGATGTCCGATCTGTCGATCACGAAATCCTCGAGCACCAGAATTTCGATCCTGGAGCGGCCGAAACAGGATATCGCGTCCATCACCGAGCAGACGATCGGTTCCCCGCGCAAATTAAATGACGTGTTGAGCAGGATCGGGCAGCCGGTGCGGGCGTGAAAATGCTCGATCAGCTCGGCAAATCGCGGGTTGGTTTCCCGCGTCACGGTCTGGATGCGCGCGGAGCCGTCGACATGCGTCACCGCCGGCAGCGCGATCGGCGATGTCACCTGGCACGTTTCCAGCATGAAGGGGGACGGATGATCCAACGCGAAATGCTCGTGGGCGAACGCCTCCAGGACGGCGGGCGCGAACGGGCGAAACGTCTCGCGTTGCTTCACGAGGGCATTGATCCGGTTCTGCATCTCCGGATGCCGCGGGTCGGCGAGGATGGACCGCGCGCCAAGCGAACGCGGGCCGAACTCCATGCGCCCGGACACCCAGGCGACGACGTGACCTTCGATAAGCTTGCCGACGACGTATTCGATCAGTTCCGCCGGGTTCTCCCGGTAGTCGCGAAACCTCACCCCCGAGGAATTCAGGATATGGCCGATCTCGTTGGGGGAATTCGACGGTCCCAGGAAGACGTGCCGCATCTGCTCCTGACGCGGCGGCGTACCCGAATGCCGGACATGCGCGACCGAGGCCGCGCCAAGGCAGGCGCCTGCGTCACCGGCCGCGGGCTGAACGAACAGGCGCTTGAACGGCCCCTCGCGCAGGCATCGGCTATTGGCCACGACATTGAGGGCGACCCCGCCCGCCATGCACAAATTGTCGCTCGGGACGCGGCCATGCAAATAGCGGATTTTCTCCAGCATCAAATCCCCCAGCACGAACTGGGTGCTGCGGGCGATATCCATGTGAAACTGGGTGATCTCCGAGCCGTACCGACGCGGCGGCGCACCCAGCAGATCGCAGAGGTCCTCGGAGAACATCCTGTCTTCGTGCAGGAACGAAAAGTATTTCAAGTTCAACCGATAGCCCCCTCCCGGACCATCCTCGATTAGCTGGCGGATTTGCGCGACGTATTTTGGCTGGCCATAGGGTGCCAGGCCCATGACCTTGTACTCGCCCTCGTTCACCTCGAATCCGAGATATCCGGTCAGGGCGCTGTAAAACAGGCCAAGCGAATCCGGGAAGTCGACGTGGCCCAGTCGCTCGATCTCGGCGCCTTTCGCGGAGTTGTAGGTCGTCGTCGGCCATTCCCCGACACCGTCGACGGTGAGGATCGCCGCTTCCTCGAATCCGGAAAAGAAATAGGCGCTTGCCGCGTGCGAGAGGTGATGGTCGACGATCTCGATCGGGCCGTCATATCCGGTCAGCAGACGTATTTCGGTTTCAGGTCGCGTCCACAATGTCCGCCCTTGGATCGAGGCACGCCGCTCCGGCGTCAAACCCGGAAGCATCCCCATCCATATCTGCCGACCCAATTTTATCGTCGGGTCCTCATAGAAGGCGACGCAATCAATATCCACGATCGTGAAGCCGGCGTGGTCCAGGCAATAACGGAACGCGGCCCCGGGAAACGCCTTGTCGTTCTTGATCCGGGAGAACCGTTCCTCCTGAACAGCCGCGACAACCTGGCCATCCTGCATCAGGCAGCAGGCCGAATCGTGATAGCCGGCGGAAATGCCGATGATGTTCATGACGGTGCCATATTGCACCGATTATCCGTCTGCTGGCAATCTTTCTGCACGGAGTCTGCGGCATCGCGAGCCGAAGGCGACGCGATCCAGGCTCACGCGCACGGCGCCCGCCTGGATCGCGTCCCCCCGCCTGCGCAGGGGGCGCTCGCGATAACGGTGGAACTCAGCCACCCACGATGATCGCGCCCCGCAACCGCTCGCGCGCCGCCCGTCCCGCCTCCAAGGTCCGAGCGTTCACGATCGCCACGCGGAACCCCCCGGGCGGCATCGCGTGCTGGGCCGGATCGCGCCCCTCGTGAAACGTGATCTGCACGCTGGAAACATCTTCCATCGCCCGCACCGCCGCCACCAGTTCCGCCGGCGGATGGCGATAGAGGCGGCCGTGGGGGGCAAAGAGGACGACGCTGTAGCCGTCGGTGCGGTCGGTGTCGGGGAAGCGCCACTCGCCATCTGTGTAAAGACCCACCAGGGCTTCGACCCAGCCCTTGCCGTACAGATCGGGCCATTGGTCGGCGAAGCGCAGATGCGCCTCGATGATGCGCCCGCCGATGGTCTCGAAGTTGGCCATGCCGGTGTACCCGGCAAGGTGGTTGGCGGCCCAGGCGTTGCACCAATCCTCCACTTCCGCGATCGGTGCGGCGTGGAGGTGCCAGTGATCGAAGGTGCCGCCCGGCGTGACCGCCCCCTCGGCGTGGCGCCACCAGCGCGGGGTGCCGTTCACCAGGGCGACGTCGCTGCTGATGTGGCGCCCGGTCAGCAGCGTCGACCAGAAATGGCCAGGGGTGAGTGCCGCCTTGTAGTCGGCCTCGGTGTCGATCACCCGGCTGCCGGTCCCCATGCCGCGCAGGTTCATGATCGGCTTGGAGAACACCGGGAAACGGGGCGGTATCACCCCGTGCGGGGCGGCGTCGAGCCCCTGCGACAGGGCGACGGCGAGCTTGTCGTAGATCCAGCGATGGGCCGGAAACCACATCCAGGAATCCGCATCCTCGGTGGAGATGCGGATGTCGGGGGGGCAGGCGACGTCCTCGAAATACTGCATCCGCCAGGGATCGGCCTCGCAGATCGGCATGGCGCTACGTGGCGCCCAGGGGTTCGGGGCGCAAGCGCGCCGGCAGGGTCGCCAGGGCGTCGGTGGTGTCGAAGTCGCGCAGCACCGCGTCGTCTCCCATCTCCACCTCGGCGACGTTCTCGAGATGCCTGTTCAGCAAGGAGCGGGCGCCGGAATCGCCGGTGATCGCCAGGATTTCGGCGAAGAAGCGGCGGTCCCATAGCATCGGGTTGCCCTGCTTGCCGCGGAATGTCGGCAGCACGATCAGCCTTCCCTCGTCGGCATCGTACGCCTCCAGCAGGCGGTCGATCATTCGCCCCGTGACCAGCGGCATGTCGCCCAGACAGACCAGCGCGGCGGCGGCCTCCGGCGGGACGGCGGCGATGCCGGCCTTGAGGCTGGCGGAGAGGCCCTCGGCGTAATCGGCGGCGTGGACGTAGCGGACAGGGCGGCCGCCGAGCGCGTGCTCGATCTCCGCGCCCATGTGGCCGGTCACGACGAGGATCGGTCGGGCCTTCGACGACAGGACGTTGTCGATGACGCGGGCGATCATCGTCTTGCCGGTGCGATCGGTCACCAGCAGCTTGTTGTGCGGCGCCATCCGCCGCGACCGTCCGGCGGCGAGCACCAAAGCGGCGAGGATCGGGGCGCTGCGTGGCGCGGGGCCGGAGCGGACGACGCCCGGTGCCTTCTCGCGCGGCAGCGGGCGGGCATCGGTCTCCTTCAGCAGCCCGCCGACGCCGAGCGCCATCACGTCGGCCGGGCGCACCGGCAGACCCGCGAACAGGCGCGGCAGGACGAAGTCGATGCCATTGAGCTTGGGGGATTTCGCGCAGCCGGGCAGCACCAGGGCGGGACGGTCGCCGATGCGGCCAAGGCAGATCAGGTTGCCCGGATCGACGGGCATTCCGAAGTGCAGGATCTCGCCCCCGGCGGCGACGATCGAAGCGGGGCCGACGTCGCGGCGGTCGACGACGGCGGAGGCGCCGGCGATCAGCAGCATCTCCGCGCCTTGCGCCAGCAGCGATTCAAGAGCGGCGACGACCGGCGCTTCCTGGTGCGGGGCACGCAGCGCCGGCAGCATGGTGCCGGTCAGGCGGGTGACTCGCTCGGTGGTCACGGCGATCGCCTTCTCGGTGGCGCTCTCCTTCATGCCGGGCAACTCGGTGACCACCAGGCCGACCTGAAGCGGGCGGAATGGATGCAGGGTCAGCGCCGGGCCGCCCTGCCGCGCGATCGCCGCGGCGACGTCGAGCACGGCGCCGGGCACCGCGAACGGCACGACCTTGATGGTGGCGACCAGGTCCTTGGCGGCGACCACCGCGTAATCGGGCAAGGTGCCGAGCGTCAGGCTCTCGTCGACCGCGTTGATGCGGTTGATCTTCGCGGTGTCGAGGCGCAGCAGGCCAGGCACCTCGGCGGCGAGGTTGACGCGCCCGGTGGCGGCGCGGGTGCGCTTCAGCAAGGGTGCGACGAGCGGATCGGCGAGCCGGTCGGCGGCGATGTCCTCGGGCACGTCGCCCGGCTCCAGTCGCGCCGCGATCACCTCCGTGCGCCCCGCCTCGCGCAGCGCCGCGATCGCGATGTCGTCGAGCAGCGAGCCCTTGCGGACCATCCGCTCCCCGAGACGTTGGCTGTGGGCGTTGATCGTGCCCTTGGCCTCGGCGAGCGGGACCGGGCCGAACTTCATGCCGCCTGCCGCGCCGGCTGGCGATCGGCAAGCGGGGAGCCACGGCGGGCGGCGACCAGTTCGGCCACGATGGACAGCGCGATCTCGGGCGCCGTCACCGCTTCCAGCGACAAGCCCACGGGGCCGCGGATGCGCGCCATCGCCGCGTCGTCGTGGCCGAGTTCACGCAGCCGGCCGAGCCGCGCGGCGTGGGTGCGGCGCGAGCCGAGGGAGCCGATGTAGAACGCCTTGGAACGCAGCGCGCGGTCGAGCGCCGGGTCGTCGAGCTTCGGATCATGGGTCAGCGTGACGATCGCGGTGCGGGAGTCGGGGCGCAGCGCGTCGAGCGCCTCGTCGGGCCAGTCGGTGCGGATGGTGACGTTCGGAAACCGCTCGTCGGACGCGAAGGAGCGGCGCGGATCGACCACAATGACCTCGAACCCGACCCCGGTTGCGAACGGCACCAGCGCCTGGGCGATATGGACCGCGCCGACCACGATCAGTCGCAGCTTCGGGTTGTGCGCCTGGAGGAACCATGCGGTTCCGCCGACCTGGATGGTGGCGCTCTTGTCGTCGCGCAGCGCCGTCTCCGCCGCCGCGTTCAGCGCGGAATCCTGGCCCGGATCGGGCAGCAGGTGCTGCGCGCCGTCCGACAGGCGGGTGGCGAGGACGATCGGGCGCTTCTCCTCCCGCGCCCGGGTGAGCGCGGCGAGGATGTCGGGCGTCACGCCAGCTTCTCCACGAACACTTTCACCTTGCCGCCACAGGCGAGGCCGACCTCCCAGGCGCGTTCGTTGGTGACGCCGAAATCGAGGAGCTGCGGCGCGCCGCTGGCGATGGTCTTCAGGGCGGCATCGGCGACGGCGCCCTCGATGCAACCGCCGGAGACCGAGCCCGCCATCTTGCCGGAGGTGGTCACGGCCATCTGGCTGCCGGCCGGACGCGGCGAGCTGCCCCAGGCCTCGGTGACGGTGGCGAGTGCCACGTCCTCACCGGAAGCGCGCCACGCGGCGGCCTGGCCCAGCACGTCCTCGGTTTCGCCCATTGCAGTGCTCACGACGCTATCCTTTCAATCGCGCGGCGCGGCTCCGGACGGGAGAGCAGATCGACCAGCACGCGCAGGCTGGCAAGGTTATGCACCGTCCGGAACTCGTCCACATGCGGCAGCATGGCGCGGATGCCCTGTGACTTTGGCTCGAAGCCGTCCCAGCGCAACAGCGGATTGAGCCAGATGAGGCGCCGGCAGGAGCGGTGCAGCCGATCCATCGCCGCCGCGAGCCCGGCGCCGCCGTCCTGATCGCTTGGCCGGTCGAGGCCGTCGGTGATCAGCAGCACGATGGCCCCCTGCCCCAGCACCCGGCGCGCCCAGAGCCGGTTGAACGTCTCCACCGCCTCCCCGATCCTGGTGCCGCCGGACCAGTCGGGGACGATGTGGGCGACCATCTGGAACGCCACCTCGGGGTCGCGATGGCGGAGCTGGCGGGTGATGTTGGTCAGGCGGGTGCCGAACAGGAACACATGCACGCGGTCGCGCTCGTTGGTCACCGCGTGCAGGAAATGCAGCAATATCTGCGCGTAGCGCGCCATCGAGCCGGAGATGTCGCACAGCACGACCAGCGGCGGCGGCCGCGTCACGCGCCGCGTGCGGGCGATGTCGAAAATCTCCCCGCCGTGGCGGAGGCTGGCGCGGATGGTGCGGCGCAGGTCGACGACGTTGCCGAGCGGGTCGGGGCGCTGGCGCCGGGTCGGCTGGTGTTGCAGCGGCAGGGTCAGGCGGCGGATCTCGCGCTTGGCGGCTTCGATCTCGGCCGCACTCATCGCCTCGAAATCCATCGTTTGCAGGTGCTCGCGCTCGGACGCGGTCAGCGCGACGTCGATTTGCGGCGGCTTCTCGTCGGGGCGCAGCGGACGCTCGCGCGGGGGGGCGAACGCCTCGGCGACCCGCCGGGCGGCGGGCGGCGGCTTGTCCCGCGCGATCTCCTTGCGCGCCTCCATCAGCGCGGTCGCGGCGCCCTGCTCGGCTGCGACGGGATCACGCCAAAAGAGGTCGAAGGCGGCGTCGAACACCTCCCGATGCTCGCGCCGGTGGGTCATCGCGGCGCGAAGGGCGGTACGCATCTCGGCGCGGCTGCCGATGTCGATGAAGGTGAGCGCGCGCAACGCCGCCATCGCTTCCGACGGGCCGACCGGGAGGCCGGCGCGGCGCAGGAGGCGGGCGAAGTGCATGACGTTGGCAGCGAGGCGGCTGGGAGGGGTCACGATGGAGTCAATAACGGCAGAGCGGCGGGGTAACCAGCCCAGCGGCCCGGGCGTCGACACCTACCGCCGGTTCGGCGCCCTTATTTTCACCGTCGTTGCCGGACTTGATCCGGCAATCCAGCGGGGTCTGCAACTCGCAAGAGCGTCCGTTGGATACCCGGATCAAGTCCGGGCATGACGGTGATGGGTGCAGTGTACGACTGGAACGCGAACCGGACAGCCATGTGCTTGTCACGGCCGCTGGTGTAAGGTGAACCATGCATCCCGAGGCGCCTACCTGGTTCTTCTCCGCCGTCGCGTTCGCCGTGTCGATGTCGGCGACGCCGGGGCCGAACAACGCGATGGTGGCGGCATCCGGCGCGACCTTCGGGTTTTCGCGCACACTGCCGCACATGCTGGGAATCGCGATCGGGTTTCCGGTCATGCTGATCGTGGTCGCCTGGGGCGGCGGCGATCTGCTGCGGACGGCGCCGACCACGCACGAGATTTTGCGATGGGTCGGGGCGGCCTATCTGCTCTGGCTCGCCTTCCGCATCGCGACCGCGTCACCGACGCCGAAGCAGAGCGGGACGGGTCGCGGCTCGAAGCCGCTCTCGTTCGTTCAGGCGGCGCTGTTCCAGTGGGTCAATCCGAAGGGCTGGGTCATCGCGGTCAGCGCCGTCGTCACCTTCACCACGGCGGGCGCCTATGCGCTGCCGCAAGCCGCGATGCTCGCCGTCATTTTCCTCGTCACCATCCTGCCCTCGATCGCCTTCTGGACCGTCACCGGCGTCGGCGCCGCGAGACTGCTGCGGACGGCGCGGGCGATCAGGGCGTTCAACCTGACGATGGCGGGGCTGCTGGTCGCCTCGGTGGTGGGGTTGCTGCGGGAGGGGTGAGGGCGGAGGGAGCTTGGCGACGCATGTCGGGGTCGCCAAGCTCCTTTTCGGCCCGTGCCCGGCTGACTAGCCCCGTGCCGGCGGAACCGGAGGCGGAGGTTGCGCCGGAGGTGCCGGCGCCGGGGCCATTTCGACCGGCGCCGGCGCCGGGGCGGGCTGCGGCTGAGAACACGCCGCGAGGAACGCCACGGGAGCCAAGACGGCTGCCATCGCCGTATAACGGACGAGCCTGTGGTGAGTCACTGTCTTGGAAACGGCGGACATCCGCTCCTCCCTGGTTGAAACGCTTGCAGACAGGTCAAATCTAAGAACTATTCCCCGCACAGAGTCAAACTACCAGTTGAGTGGGTCGCTATTAGTTGAGTGGAGGTTGGCAATGGTCGAGGAGTGGCATTAGTGCGTGCGCCGTGGCACAAGGTCGGCTTCAGTCGCCAAACACTGTTGACTTCCGCTCGGGCGCAAGTGTCGCGACGCGCGACGATCGCAGGCGCCACGATGGCTCTCGCCGCGGCATGTGCGCTTGCCGCGTGCGGTGCGGATCCGCAGCCGGAGACGGATGCCGTCCTTGTGCTGGCGACGCCCGTCAGCACTGAACTCGGCGACCGGATCGACGGCGCGCCGGAGTTGGTCATCGCCGGTGAACGCCTGAATGTCGGGTTGCTACGGCACTTCTACGCGCGCCACGGCTCCGAGCCGGTATGGACGACCCGGCAAGCGCAGGCGGAATCACTGGTGAGTGCCGTGTTGCGCGCCGGCGATCAAGGCCTCGGCCCTGAGCTGTTTCACGCGAACCTGCTGCGGCAAGCGGCGACATTGGCGCCGCTTGACCGCGAATTGTTGCTGTCGGACGCCTTCTTATCCTATGCCGACGCTCTGGCCCGCGGCGCCGTGCCGGTTGAGCACCGCAGAGATGACGAGACCCTGACGCCTGGGCCGGTCGATGTGGCTCCTGTGCTCGATGCCGCGATGAACAGCCCCGATCCGGCGGCGGTGATCGAGGTGCTGGCGCCGACGACGCCGACCTATAAGGCGTTGCGCCAGGCTTTGCTGGCATATCGCTCGGGGACCGTGGCCGGCGGCAAGGCCACCACGAACCGTTTGCGCGCGATCGTGGTCAACCTTGAACGCCAACGCTGGCTGCCGCGGCCCCTGCCGGCGGACCGCGCCTGGGTCAACGTCGCCGACGAACGCGTGACACTCTATCGCGCCGATCAGCCGGTTTTCTCGACGCGGGTCGTCGTCGGTCAGGATATCGAGCGCAATCAGAGCCCGGAGTTCCGCGCCATGATCGACTCGGTTATCTTCAACCCTCCGTGGGTCGTCCCGGCCGACATCACCACGGCGGAGATCCTGCCGAAGATCAGTCGCGACCCGACTTATTTGGCGCGAAATAACATGGTGATGCTGCCCAATGGTGAAGCGGAGCAGCTGCCGGGACCCGACGCGGGGCTCGGACTGCTCATGAT